>CALFWI010000413.1 GCA_937928615.1 uncultured Saprospiraceae bacterium
TAAGTAAATATTGCTATGTTGAAATAAACCATGAATTGAATTAAAAACAGCATATAAGCCCAAAACTTCTGGATTAGTGCCCAGTAAAATAAAAGGGACAGTTTCTGGCAATAAAAAGAATACTTTTTCTATAGGATGAAATCGAGCTGCATTCAAAAAATATAAACGATTTGGACTATGATGAATGGCATGAAATCTCCATAAAAATGGTACTGTATGTGCCCAACGATGGACCCAATAGCGACCAAATTCCGCAATCAATAAAGCTAGAAATAATTGAGCAATCAAATGCCACTGATGTGGCCATAATTGATTGCCTATTTTGGTTGCTAACCAAGCAGTAACTGTTGCTAAAATAATGTACCCAAAAGGGGTAAATAGTCTAGGAATAATGGTTTGCGTAATGACTAAATTAATGGTATCATTCCTTACATCACCATCATTTTTATTCCAGTTAGAACGAAAAGGAATAGCACGTTCTAATAAAGCAATGAAGAGTAGGGCTATCAAAACAACTGGAAAAGTCACGGCATTAATTGCCATTCCTTTCAAGTGAATAAAATAAAAGGTAGCACCTATTCCTCCTCCCATCACTAACGGGAAGGCTAATCTTGCTAATATTTCTCTGAAATTGAGCATTAATAATAGATTTAAGGATAAATTAGATGCTGCTGCAAAAGAGATTAGCAGTCAGACTGTAAATTGAAATTTACGAATAGAAATCAGATTTATCTTAAGTAAGTTGTTGATTACCAATAGACTAACGTTTTGTTCTTTGACTTCTGGTCATTTATGAAACAAACGATTTGGCTTCTGACTTCTAAAATAGCGCTTAGTACAAGTGTCAATTATAAATTCTCCCCTAAATTTAATAAAAATAAATAAAAAAGTACTTAGTGTAAAAAGTACAATAATTATTACTTTTTTGTATTTTTGCAGCCGATTTAACTTTAAGAATAGAGAATAGCGCACAGCGCATAGAGATTCTTGTCTCTGTGCGCTATTCTTAATATCTCAATATATAAATGGCTGCAAATAACAACGTTGTATTAGGAATTGATTTAGGAGGTACACAAACCAAAATGGGGTTTGTGAAAAAAGATGGGACTGTGCTTGGGTGGGATGTTTTCCCTTCTTTAGCAGATAAAGATTTCATTCACTTTATCAATCAGTTATCTAATAAATTTCAAGCACTTAAAGAAAGTATTAAAGAAGATTTTACTTTAGTGGGTATTGGTTTAGGAGCGCCTAATGCTAATTTTTATACAGGAAATATGGAAAAGGCGGTTAATTTCCAATGGGGAGAAATCGTGCCTTTAGTGAATGCCATTGAAAAAGCGTTACTGACTAAAGTCGTTATCACAAACGATGCTAATCTAGTAGCAATAGGAGAACAGGAATATGGTGTTGGAAAAGGGATGAAAAACTTTATTGTCTTGACGCTAGGTACAGGGGTAGGAAGTGGATTTATCGTTAATGGGGAATTATTATTAGGACATGAAGGAATGGCTGGTGAAATGGGGCATGTAAATGTTAATCCTGATGGGCGACTTTGTAATTGTGGCTCTACGGGCTGTTTGGAAACCTATGCTTCTGTTAATGGCATAAAAAGGACCGTATTTAAGTTAATGGCAGATATGAAAACCCCTAGTGTTTTAAGGGATTATAGTTATAATGAATTGACTGGTAAAATGATTGCAGAGGCAGCTCTAGAAGGTGACCCAATCGCTATGCGTGCTTTTGAATATACAGGAGAAATTTTAGGCACCAAATTAGCAGATGCAGGGGCATACTTTAACCCAGAGGCGATTATTTTAGCAGGAGGATTGACCAAGGCAGGCGATTTATTATTAATTCCAACTAGAAACAGTATGGAAAAGCGTATTTTTCAAGCATTCCGAGGGAAGATAAAATTGATGATTTCGGATATGGGGCAGAAATATGATGGCGTTTTGGGAGCGGCAGCTTTGGCTTGGCGACACTTTGGGTAATGGATGTTTTCTGTAGTTTAGGCTTCTAGCCTGAGTAGTTTTTTGAAATAATTTTCTTTTTCCCAACGGATTTTTTGTAGTTTTTACAACCTAAGTATTTTCTGGTAATGGTTAGGGGGAATAATGAGCACAAGATTCATGTAAATACTTGTAATCTTGAACTCTTTTATCCATCTTTGGTTTTAAATACAATACAACTCACAACCTGTAAACTCACTACACAAATGCCAGAATTACCAGAAGTCAATACTTTTCAACGTTACTTTGATGGCACTTCTTTGAAGCAAAAAATTAGAGAAGTAATTGTTCATGACGATAAGATTATACAAGACATTAGTGGGATGGAATTTGCAGAGAAATTGCAAGGCACTACTTTCGTCAGTTCTTATCGGCAAGGAAAATATCTTTTTGGTGAATTGGATAATGGACACAATGTATTGCTACATTTTGGAATGACAGGTGATATTAAATATTATACGGATGATTTAGACCAACCCAAACACGAACGATTTGCTTTTCATTTTGAAAATGGCAGCCGTTTAGGATTTGATTGTCCTAGAAAATTTGCTAAAATTCGCTATTTAGCAGATAGAAATGCTTACCTAAACCGTATTAAATTAGGTCCGGATGCTTTGCGAATTTCTGCTAAAGCATTTTTAGAAAAGACAGAAGGAAAAAAAGCTTCAATTAAAGGATTTTTGTTGAATCAAAAACAATTGGCTGGTGTTGGCAACCTCTATGCTGATGAAGTGCTCTATCAATTAAAAATTCACCCTGCCTCTAAAGTTAATAAACTCTCCAAAAAACAACTCACCAATATTATTCAAAAGACGCAAGAAATCTTACAGAAAGCAATTGACCGAACCGCTTATTATAAAGATTATCCAGATGATTGGTTTTGGCAATGGCGCAAAGAAGGGACAATTGCTCCAGATGGGAAAAGTAAAATTGAAACGGATAAAATTGGTGGGCGAACGACCTACTTCTTTCCTAAATATCAAAAGCTCTACGTCTAAATTTTGTTATGGTTTGGGCATAAAAAAAAGGCACACACTTAGCAAGCAAGTATGCACCCCGTACAAATACTTTCGAGTAATTGAGACAACTATTCGGGGGGTATAAGTATTTGATTACAATATTGCAAAGCCTATGCCAAAACACTAAATATTTATATTTTTCTTATAGAAAATTTTAAATTATTTTAAAAATGACTTATAAATCATTTTTGAGTTATGACTTATTTTGGTTGTTTTTTATATTAATGAATTGGTTATCAGTATTTTGGAGGTTACCTGAGGCTGACTCAATTCATTTTTAATACTTAAAAAAAGTATTATTTCTTAATTTTAGAATTATCTTTTGTAAATAAAAG
>CALFWI010000414.1 GCA_937928615.1 uncultured Saprospiraceae bacterium
AAACAAAAAGAAGAAATTGTTGACGAAAATGGCAATGATACTGCCACTGCTGAGCCACAGCAGGAAGGACAAACGACCACTAAAGAAGCAGAAAAGGTGGAATTATCCCCAGAAGAAGAGATTGTGGAGTTAAAACAACAAGTTGGAGAGCTTAAAGACAAGTACCTAAGAGTGTATGCAGAGTTTGAAAACTTTAGAAAGCGAAGCGTTAGGGAAAAACTGGATATGATGAAAACGGCGGCACAAGACACTATGTCAGTTTTGTTGCCAGTTTTGGACGATTTTGACAGGGCTAAAAAAGCAGCTGATTCTCCAGATTCAGAAGAGAAATTTTCAGAAGGCATCGAATTATTATACCATAAGCTGCATAATATTCTAAAAAATAAAGGATTAGAATCAATGGAATCCACTGGTGAAACCTTTGATGTCGAACTGCACGAAGCTATCACTGAAATTCCTGCGCCTACAGAAGAAATGAAAGGTAAAGTAATTGATACGGTAGAAAAAGGCTATAAATTAAAAGATAAAATTATTCGTCACGCAAAAGTCGTGGTAGGGAAATAGAAAAGGTGTAGCGGTGTAAAGGTATATAGGTACAAAGGTTTGCAAATCCGAACCTCTGTACCTGTATACCTTTACACCTTTAAACCTCTAAATAATAAAAAATGGCAAAAAGAGATTATTACGAAGTATTAGGCGTTGGAAAAAGTGCAGATGCTAAAGAGGTCAAAAAAGCGTATCGTAAATTAGCGGTAAAATATCATCCTGATAAAAACCCAGATAATAAGGCAGCGGAAGAGAAATTTAAAGAGGCGGCAGAGGCCTATGAAGTATTAAGCGACCCTAATAAAAAGGCACGTTATGACCGTTTTGGACATGCAGGCATGGAACAAGGTGGTTTTAGTGGTGGTCGTGGAGGTATGTCTATGGATGACATTTTCTCTCAATTTGGCGATATATTTAATGATAGCCCTTTTGAGTCGTTCTTTGGTGGTAGAGGTGGTCGTGGCGGTGGCGGCGGTGGTCGTCCGAAAGGTCAAAAAGGCACCAATCTTCGGATTAAAGTTGCCTTATCTTTAGAGGAAATTGCCAATGGTGTTACCAAGAAAATTAAAGTTAAAAAACAAACGACTTGTACGACTTGTAGTGGAAGTGGGGCGAAAGATAGTAGTTCGGTTCGGACTTGTGGGACTTGTAAAGGCTCTGGTTATGTACGTCAAGTAAGAAGTACTTTCCTTGGACAAATGCAAACGACCACAACTTGTCCAACGTGTAATGGTGGTGGTCAAGAAGTAACGGTAAAATGTGTTAAATGTCAAGGGGACGGACGGGTTTATGGAGAAGAAATGATTGAAATAGAAATTCCTGCAGGTGTAGAAGAAGGCATGCAATTGTCAATGAGAGGGAAAGGGAATAAAGGACTCAAAGGTGGCCCTCCAGGAGATTTATTAATCAATATTGAGGAAAAGAGCCACGAAAGTTTGGCAAGAGAGGGAATGAATGTGATTTTTGAATTATACCTCAATTTTGCAGATGCTGCCTTAGGTATGTCTGTAGAAGTACCGACTTTAACGGGTAAAGTGAAGATTAAAATTCCACCGGGTACACAAGCAGGTAAAATGTTCCGATTAAAAGGAAAAGGTTTGCCATCTGTACAAAGCTATGGGACTGGTGACCAACTAATTCATGTAAATATTTGGACCCCTAAGAAGGTGACGGACGAAGAAAGGAAATTACTAGAAAAGATGCGAGGCATGTCGAATTTTATGCCGCAACCTAATAAGGGAGATAAAAGCTTCTTCGATAGAATGAAGGATTATTTTGCTTAAAAAGACGGTGTTTGGTTAACGGTACACAGCTTGCTCCGATTATTATCGGAGGTTTACGGCAAGACATTTATGGTGAACTGAAGTTTGTGTAAAAAAGTTAATTTAATACCGATTAAAATAAAAAGCAGGAGATATTTGTAAATGTCTCCTGCTTTCTTTTATTAAGAAAAGAGGAGTATTTGAATAAATAAAACAGGAATTATTATTTAAAAAAGACAGAAGTGTTTATATATAACCTCCTTATTTACTCATCTATTCATTTACTCATTATCGTATTTGTATAAAAAATAATAAAATGTCAGTAGAAAAGACATCAGAAATAAAGTTGAAAATTGGCCTAAATAAAGATAAAATGCCTGTGAAAATTGACTGGCAAGCAGACGGAGGGGCTAGTGGAGGAAAACCTTCAGAAGCAAAGGCTTTTTTGTTGGCTATTTTTGATAAGGAATCTAGAGATACTTTAAAAATGGATTTGTGGACGAAAGACATGCAAGTGAATGAAATGGATAGGTTCTTCTTTCAAACGCTTAGAGGTTTGGCAGATACTTATTTTAAAGCGACTCAAAATCAGCAATTGGCAACGGATATGCAGAAATTTGTGCAGTATTTTGGCGAACAAACAGAGGTTTTACCGAAGCAAAAGTAACATAGCTCTTTGAGCTGTACAGTTGGTGAGACTGTTATCTTAACGGTGTCTGCACTAAATTTCAGGTTTGAAAATCAGGGGCTTCACTGTTTATTGCCTACTGTCTTGTTGGTCAGTCGCAAAGGGTTAAGGAAAGAGACTGTTCAGTTAACTAGTGTTTGCACAAAATTTTAGGTTTGAAAATTAGGGGCTTATAACTGCCTACTGCCACTGTTTACTGTCACTGCCCACTGCCCACTGCCCACTGCCACTGTTTACTGCCTACTGCCCATTATAGGAATATAGTAGTATTCCCTTCTTTTATTTTACACTTTACGGCACCGCTCAGAGCGCTGTGTTACAGCAGTTAATTTAAAATGTCTCCTATTTTAGAATCAACTTACCAAATTCGCTTTGATGATTGTGATGCTTTTCAGCATTTAAACAATATGAAGTATTTACGCATCTTCTTTACCGAAAGAGAAGACCACGAAATGCTGCAATTAGGATTTGATATGTACCAATATCAAAAAGAGACGCAGAAAAATTGGGTGATTGGGATGAATCAAATAGCTTACTTTCGACCTGCTTTTTTAATGGAGAAAGTTGTGGTGCAATCCACTATTATAGAATGGAATCCGACCGATTATTTAATGGAAATGTATATGTGGAATGCGGAGAAAACGCAAATGAAGGCACTTTTTTGGTGTCGGATGATTCATTTTGATTTTACAACGAATAAACGGGCAACGCATGATTCCTTCTTAAATCAGAAATTAGGCACTCATGCCAATCCTTTACCGCAATCCATCACCTTTGAAGAACGAGTTAAAACGATTAAGAAAAGAAGGTAGATTTTTATAAAATTTGATTATTTAAAACCAGTACTTTACTAACCTACAACTGTAAGCTATTACCCCTCTATGCTTTAGTTTAATAAACTGAACTATACTCGTTAAAAAACTTTGCGCCCTCTATCAACACGGTCTCTCTCCCGATTTAAAATACGGGACAAGCTGTGGTGAACAAACAGTTTTATATATACTTGCCTGACTGACAATACTTTTAGTCCATTATTTCATAATCAATGCCATATTTACGTAAAGCTCTAAAAGCGGAACTCGTGGTTTTGCTACCTACTTCTATTTCTACACTAGATCCATCTAATAAAATATCAGTTAATTCTCTAGCTAAAGAAGAATCCATGCCTTCTCCGTAAGTTTCTATAGTTTTACTAATTGCTCTTCTGTCTGGGCGTGCTGCAT
>CALFWI010000415.1 GCA_937928615.1 uncultured Saprospiraceae bacterium
AAAGTAATTTTTAATATACTAGCAACAACAGCCTCTAACAAAGTAGTCTTCCCAGCCCCATTTCCCCCAATAAAAACATTTACCTGCTCATTAAACTCAATTTCTTCGTTTAATATCCCTCGATAATTTTCAATTTTTATGTTTTTTATTCTCATAAGTATTGATTTTGTTTTAGCACAAAAGTTAATTTCTTAGCTTACTTGTATAACAAATCTACTAAAATTATTCCTCATTTGTTGACATATAATCAACAAAAAAACCTCCAAGCTTTTCAAAAGCTTGGAGGTTTCCCAAAACGAATATTCAGCAATTAATACTCAATAATTAAAACCGCCCCTGAATCCCAATCATCACATTCAAGCCATAAGTTTGATAACTATGCCATCTTTCTCGTTTATTATCCAATAAATTATTGATATTGACAAAGGCGCTAAAATTATCGGTTAAGATATATTCTGCCCCTGCACTGACATCTAACAACGCATTTAAATTATCGGTCGTGCCTGTTGCGGTTTGATAGGGGACGCCATTCGCTACAAATAATTCCCCTTTCAATAAGAGCTTTTCTTCCAGCATTTTATATTTTGCATTGACATTAAATTCGGTCGCAGGTAAATGCCAGGCTTTTTCTTGATTGTCTAAATCGTAAGCGTTTACACTAACGGTAGCGGCTGCGTCGAAATTTTTAAACAACGTCGCTTCTACACTTCCTTGAATGTTGAAAATATTACCATCATCGTATAAAACATCTAACCTATTTAAACTAACATCGCCAATATCCGTGGTAATAAAATCATTAAAATCATTTAAATATAAAGCCAAATTTTTAACACTTTTAAAACCTGCTTGTCCTTTGTAATTGAACGCTCCGAATGCCCCTCGAATACCACCGTAAAAGTGATTATACTCTGTATTTCTAATATTTAAACTACCAAAAGTTTTCACGAATGGATTATAATCGCTAATCGTTTTCATCGTGTTTTTCTGTAAACTGCCTTCTGCTCCTGCAAAAACGGTAAATTTACGACCCACAATATTTGCGGAAGCTTCTATGGCAGGGAATGGATTGAATTCTCCATCTATTGCGACTAAATTAGCACCGACTTTTACTTTAAAAGCGTCTGCATGGAAGGTGAAACTTGGCGTCAAATAGAAGTTATTCAACTTTTGCTTCAAAGAATCTGCATTACGGCTATCCCCATTTTTAAAAGTGGTTAAATCTGTTTTGATACCTATATTTAACGCATGCTTATCGGCAATCCATTTGGTGACGCCGAAGTGCGCATCAAAACTACGTTCGCTGGTCGCAAAATTATCTTTGGTATTAGAAAAATTAAATCCTGCTGCGTAGTTTAAGTCCCCCTGCGTCCGTTCTCCGTTAAAGAAAGTACCGCCTAATTTGATGGTATTAAACTGTTGTTTGACTTGTTCTCGGTTAACATTTAAAACGGTATCAGCAGGTATGTTTTGATTGTATCCAAAATAATGTACTTCGTCTCCCGTATAGCCTATATTACCACTAATGGCATACCCTTCATCTTTGTAATAGGTACCTTTTAATTCGCCCTCATTACTGGCAAATCGTTGGTTTTCTATGTTTTTGAAATTAGCGGAATGATGTCTAAATCGACCGCCAATATTCAATTTGTCTTCATAAAAAGTATAATAAGACGCTTCGACTAAAGGAGAAGAAGGCACCCCATAACCTGCCTTTAAAAAACCGTTGTATTGCTTTGGCAATTTATCTCGCTTCATCGCTAAAGGACGAATTTTTGGCGGTAAATATGCTACTTGCAAACTACGGGTAGGTATATTATACGTTTGCGTTTTGACCGTATTGGTTTGTTTCGGTAGGGTAGGGTTGATGGCTACCTTTTCTGTTTCTATCAAACGGGCGTCAAAGTCCTTAATGACTTCGACTTCTTCGCTTGGTAAATCTTCTTGGGCGATTGCTGCTTGGTTGAGCGCAAAAGCAAATAAGCAAAGGAATATTATTTTGGTATTTTGCATATTTAAACGGTTGACGGTTGACGGTTGACGGTTGACGTCGCCAAAGAACCTATTTTATTTTTAATTTTTTGATTTGTTTAGGCAAAAGGCTTAAGTTACTGCCTAACTGCAAACTGTTGACTGCTGCACAACTCAGAGAGTTGTGTTACTGCCGACTGCAACTGCCTACTAATTATTCCCTTCATCTAATTCAATCAAGCTATTCTTCTCTTTGCCAGGTTTGGTTAACCGATTGGTGGCACTTTCTTTAGCTTTTACTTGCTCTAATTTACGTTTCGCACGACTCACAATTTCTTGGTCGTCATTGTAATTAGCTAATAATGCTTCCAATGTTGTTTTAGCTCTGAATAAATCGTCTTGCTCGGTGTAGACATCTGCTAATAAAACAATGCCATTGGCGACCCAATAAGGATAACTAGAACTTGCTCTACTTGCTTCTTTTAGTAAAGTCACGGCTTGCGCTAAGTCTCTTTTTAAGAAAGTGATATTGGCTTCTAAATACCTGGCTTCTGCCGTTAATTCATTATCACTTAATCGCTTCACTTGCAAGAAAGCAGATAAGGCATTATCATAATCTTTTCTATCATAAGCCACTTTTCCAAGATAGAAATTAGCTGCGGCTACTTGTTCTTGACTTGCTCGATTATTATTAACTACTTTACTAGCTAAATTATAGACTGCATCACTATTGCCTGCTCGATAAGCACTTCTCAAAGCACCAATTTGTGCTTCAAAACGTTGGTCATCACTCTCTGCGGCACGTTCTAATTGGTTATATAGATTATAAGACTTTCCAAAATCTTGTTCGTGGTTATAAGCAATAATGGCTGCTTTTTCCAAAGCTTTTAAATAGTGTTTGCTTTGTCCTTTGTTCACAACAAATTCGTAATCTTTTAAGGCTAAACTATATTGCTTTAAGACACTATGCGACTCTCCTCGGTGGTAATGTGCGACTA
>CALFWI010000416.1 GCA_937928615.1 uncultured Saprospiraceae bacterium
CAACTCGCTGCTGTTGTCCACCTGATAAGGCATCTGGTCGGCTGTCTTTTTTGTCGGATAAACCTACTTCTGCTAATAAATCCAAGACCCGTTGTTGCCGTTCGGCTTTTGGTCGCTTTTGTAACAACATGATAAATTCAATATTTTCCTTGGCGGTTAAAACGGGGATCAAATTATAAGCCTGAAAAACAAAGCCGATATTATGCAGGCGAAAATCTATCAACCTATTATTACTCAACGTGGAAATATCTACTTTATCTATCCAAACCTTCCCAGAAGTAGGCGCATCCAAGCCGCCAATCATATTCAATAAAGTGGTTTTGCCCGAACCTGAGGGACCGACCAAAGCCGTAAATTCACCTGCTTTGATGGTCAAATCTACGTTGTTGATGGCACGAACGGCTACCTCTCCTTCGCCGTATATTTTGGTTAGATTTTCTGTTTCTATAACAATTTTTGAATTTTCCATACTATTTTTTTATAGCTTACTCATCGCCTCCACAGGATTCAATCGAATAGCCGTCCAAGCAGGATATAGTGAAGACAGCACCGCCGTAATGACAACCATGACCATGATTTTAAAATAATACCCATTTTCCATTGCTGGATAAATCAGCGATTTAAAGCCCAAAGCAGCATATCCTTCATCATAGACTTCTGAAAAGTCAAGCCCGACTTCGCCAAAATAACTAATGGTCAAATAGGCGAGCGCTAGACCAAAAGGGGCAGCAATTAAGACCAGCATCAGCGTTTCTATAAATATCATTCCGAACAACCGTCCTTTATTCATCCCTATAGCCATCAGCATCCCGATTTCTCGACCTCTTTCTAAGACCGCCATCAGCATGGTATTGATAATACCAAAGGATAAAGCCAATAAAATGATGATTAAAAAGATGTATAAATATTGGTCAAAAGAATCTATCATTAAGCCCAGTTCGGGAGAGAGTTCTTTCCATGTTTCCAAAAATGCTTCAGGATGTTTTGCTTGCAAATTAGCTGTATAAGCCTCTAGCGAATCAGGTTGATGTAACAAGGCGGCAATTTCGTGAAATTGGTTAGGTGTTTCAGTCAATTTGGCTAAATCTGGTGCATTTACATAAATATTGCTTTCTTCAAATCCCTTATTATAGGTTTTGTAAATTCCAATAATTCGAAAGGCACCCGCAGCAATACTTCCGTCGGCCGCAGGAAAAGTTAAGACTACTTTTGAGCGCAATTTCACTTTTAATTTATCGGCTAATTTTTCGCCAATAATTGCCTTGTTTTTACCATTACTTTTTAGATAATTGCCTTCAATCACAAAATCACCAATGCCCGTCACCGCATTTTCCGTTTCTGGCAAGACGCCGATAAATTTTCCACCCGTACTGGATTTTGCTGAAGCAACTACCCCATAAGCAATCACTCTAGCAGTAGCCGCTCGGATGGCTTTATCCTTTTGAACTTCTGTCAATAAATCCGTGCTATTATCCAAAAAATATTTGGCTTCTTTATCTCTGTCAAAATTAGGATGATGCAATTGAAAATGAGACACTTCATATTCGGTTGCATCTTTTAACCGTTGATTCATCAAACCATAAATATAAGCCACCATAAAAGCACCTACCCACACCCCCAAGACAACGGAGCCTAGCACCACTAGACTACGAACTTTATTCCGCCAGATATTTTTCCATGCAATTTGTAGTAACATACTTCTTTTTTAGAAGAGAGCAGTCAGACCATTTCATTGTCAGACCGTAAACTGTCAGATTTGTAAGTTCTCAAAATAAGCGTCGTCTGGAGACTAGGAATATCGATGCTCGATGTGTCTAGTCTCCAGACTAGACAGAACTATCCGCTGAGCCTGCTCCGATTTTATCGGAGTCTCCTGACCAGCATTGAAAACTTACCCAAATACTCAACACGCTAACCTTTATCGAAAAATTACACCAGTTTTGTAACCTAATCAACTTCAATCACTCATCATCCGACCATTAACTACTTCAACACCATAATAAAATGACATTCACTAAATATTTTTCTTTCTTATT
Source organism: uncultured Saprospiraceae bacterium (assembly GCA_937928615.1). Classification (GTDB taxonomy): domain Bacteria; phylum Bacteroidota; class Bacteroidia; order Chitinophagales; family Saprospiraceae; genus JAFMDF01. Next base: position 2,037 of record CALFWI010000416.1, read on the forward strand.
CGTGTTTAGTCTTTTAATAGCCTGTACTGCTAAAAAAGAACAAAAGGAAGCGACCAATCAACCAACTACGGAAAAGAAGACCACTACTGTCCCCGCAGACAACCCCAATAAAAACTTATACTGGGGAGATACGCATTTACATACCACCAATTCCCCCGATGCCTTCTCCTTTGGGGCACGCTTAACGCCTGATGATGCCTTAAGATTTGCCAAAGGACAATCCATTGAAAGTGAAGGCTTGGAGATGCAATTAGCTAGGCCTTTAGATTTTTTAGTAGTAGCAGACCATGCGGAAGGATTAGGAATGATTAATGAAATCATGAAAGAGAACCCTTTATTAATGAAGGATGACCTCTTAAAAAAATGGGCCACACAATTGCAAGCAGGAGGCGAAGAAGCAGCAAAAACAGGCAGAGAATTAATCAATAGATTTGCGGCAGGTAACTTACCTAAAGTATTAACCGACCGAGCTGTTTTAGGAAAAGTGGTGACCAAAATATGGGCAGATTACCTAACGACTACCGAACAGCACAATGAACCAGGGAAGTTTACCGCTTTTGTAGGCTACGAATGGTCATCTTTACCGCAAGGAAATAATTTACACCGTATCGTCATTTATAAAGACGGAAAAGATAAAGCCATTCAGACCATCCCTTATTCTAGTTCTATCAGTAGCAATCC
>CALFWI010000417.1 GCA_937928615.1 uncultured Saprospiraceae bacterium
CGTCGATTTAGCAAACCGGTGGATTCAGCCACTCTCCCACTTCTCCAATAATTTATTTAGGATTTTACCTTTATTTTATTTAAAAATTTAGAGGTAAAAAACTCTTTTCTTGTAAAGAGGCGCAAAGATATAACGTTTTAATCTTAATTACAAGTAAAAAAAAATATTCTTTTATATTTTTTATTTTTAGGGTATTTTGGTTAAAAAAGGAAGCCTTTTTTAGGAGCTTCCTTTTTAATTTTTCTTTTATTTGTTACTTAAAAGTTGTTTATCTTGTTTCGTTTTATTTTTTTATTTTTCGTGTTGTTTTCAAAACAGTTATTTGGTGTTTTTAGTTCAATTAACCATCGTTTAAGCTCATCTTTATTTTCTTTTCTAATTCCGTAACCGTGTCATTAAATATCAAATCGGTATCTAACATATCTTGTACTGCTTTACAAGAATAAATCACCGTACTGTGGTCTCTACCTCCAAAATTAGCGCCTATGGCTTTTAAAGATTTGTCTGTTAACTTCTTAGCTAAGAACATAGATAATTGCCGAGCAATCACAATGGAACGTTTTCTTGTCTGTCCTTTCAGTTTAGCTACATCCACATCAAAATGGTCTGCTACTAGTTCCTGAATATATTCAACCGTTATTTCTTTATTAATTTGATTAACAAAGTTTTTGATGACTTCTTTTGCTAAGTCTACATCTATTTCTCTACGGTTCAAAGAAGACTGAGCCATCAAGGAAACCATGACTCCTTCTAACTCTCGAATATTATTCTTGATATTATAACAAATGAATTCTGTTACGTCATTTGGAATATCAATACCTTCCTTATTCATTTTTGATTCTAGAATCGCCATTCTAGTTTCTAAATCAGGTGTCTGCAAATCAGCAGATAAGCCCCATTTAAATCTAGAAATCAATCTAGCTTCCATTCCATCCATATCTTTAGGAGGTCTATCGGAAGTTAAAATTAATTGACGACCAGTTTGGTGCAATTGATTAAAAATATGGAAAAATATTTCTTGGGTCTTTTTCTTATTTTCTAAAAACTGAATATCATCTACAATTAAGACATCTATTAGTTGGTAGAAATTGACAAAGTCATTAACCGCATTATTTTTAATAGATTGAATAATCTGGTTAGTGAATTTTTCAGAAGAGACATATAAAACAGTCTTCCCATTATTACTCTTTAACACCTCATTGCCTATTGCTTGTGCTAAATGCGTTTTACCTAATCCAACATCACCAAATACAACTAAAGGATTGAAAGCGGTTCCTCCTGGATTACTGGCAACAGCCATACCCGCAGAACGAGCTAAGCGATTACAATCTCCTTCAATATAATTATCAAACGTATAATTAGCATTGAGTTGTGGATCAATTTTCATTTTCTTGATCCCAGGAATAACGAAAGGGTTTTTTATTTGCGCCCCAGACATAGCTCCAGGTTCAATTGTTTTTTTAGTTTTCTGTATTGGTTTGTTACTAGTATTTTTAAGGGCTTTTCGTTTGCCCATCAATATCTGATATTCTAATCTACCCGTATCACCTAATGCTTCACGAATAGTGCGTTTCAGTAATTGTACATAGTGTTCCTCCAACCATTCATAAAAGAATTTATTGGGGACTTGGATTGTTAGTGCTTCATTAGCCAGCCTTACTGGTTTGATTGGCTCAAACCAAGTTTTAAAGCTTTGGGAGTTGACGTTCCTGCGTATTGTATCCAGGCAACTATCCCAAACGGCTGTGTGATCATTTACCATTCTCCTGATTGATTTCGCCTCTGTGTGGGAGCCGTAGTTTAGTAATAGTTTTCTCAGTGAATCAATAAAAAATAGGCTATTAATGATAGCTATTACTTTTTTCTTGAAACATTTTATTTAGTACGTCCGTCTATAATATGGTGTAGTTACCAGAAAGACAACTATTTATAAAATAAAAAAAAATAAATTCAATTTATTTTAGTAATTAGTTGCTTTTAAATGGGCACTTAAAATGACTTAACCCTCCAAGTCAAAATGAACTACAAAATTGAGAAAAATTTTGAATAAAAAAAATGGATTGCGAAAACTTTTTAAAAAAAAATAATTCGTATTTGTTTTTAAAGAATAGTAAAGGTAATAACTGTCACAAATTGTGGAAAAATCATTTTTTTGATGATATAAATGCCGCTAAAAAAGTGATGAAGTTATACTTTAGATAAATTTTGGATGGTTTGCTTAATTTTATTTGAGCAAATAATTTTTCAAAATTTTAATTTTCTTAGTTCAAATTCTTATCTAAAATTCAGCTTCGCAAAAGTACAATTTTATTACTGTAATTTCCTATCAACTTAATGACAAATTTCTGTTTTTTAAAATATTCTTTGCAGAAAAAAGACAAAAGCGCTTATAAACAAGGATAATATTAGTTTTGAAAATTAAGAATAGCGTAAAATATAAGTAAGGTAAAAAATAATCAACATCTCTGACTCATCATTTCAATTTCTATGCCGACTTGAATCCACCAGAATAATCAAATTTGTATTACTCCCTATTTCCAATTTAATCATTTTTTTCCAGAAAAAATTGACTTTTTTAAGACGTTCCCATTTTTAAACATAAAATTTTTAATTAGTTATAACCGACGAACATATCTAAAGTACTGATTATCAAACATTTGAAAACATTATTTTAAAAATAAAAAAAAATATAAGATTAAAAAAATTTGTCTTTGTGATTTTATAGGTAAATACTTACTTTTGTAGAGTAATTAGCTTTTGACAATATAGCATACTATTTCAAAAGAAAACTTTCTTTGACAAACTAGTAGCTATTATTTTCTTTTTATTAACAAAATTTTTTTAAAGTGGATAACGAGAACCAAAGGAGATTTGAGAGTGTTTATTCCAAAAAGGTGCGTGCAGGTAAAAGAAGAACTTACTTCTTTGATGTCCGAAGAACTAAAGGGGATGATTACTACCTAACCCTTACGGAAAGTACTAAAAGATTTAATGGCGACGGATACGAACGTCACAAAATCTTTCTTTACAAAGAAGACTTTAACCGTTTTCTATCAAGTCTTGAAGAGGTTATCACTCACGTAAAAACTGAGTTGATGCCTGATTATGATTATGATGAGTATACTCGTCGTCATGAAGAGTACGAAGCACGGAGAGCAGCAGGTGAGTTTGACTTACCAGCAGGGTCAGATACCGCAAATAATGAAAATGCAACTAGTTCTGAAGCTCCAGCAGCAGAAACTCCAGCAGCAGAAACGCCAGCAGAAACACCATCAGCTGTTGAATCAGAGGATGATATGAGTTGGTAAGCAAAGGAACTTTTTACAAAAATATTATGTAAGCTAAATCGAACCTTTCGGTTTAGCTTTTTTTATTGTCCTTAAATTAATGCAATACTTTAAATAATCAATCAATAAAAAACACGAAATTAAACTGTTGGGACATATTAATCATTATAGAAACAAGGCAATAGAAAATAAAAAATTAAGCAGGAAAAGAAAAACGAAATTGATAACAGTTGTTAAACAAATTTATTGGTCAATTTAATACGAATGTTTTCTGACAAGCAAGGGAAAAAATTGGAATTGAAACGACTGTTGTACAAGATTTGTCATAGAATCAAATAAAATCACTAATCATGGCTAAAGAATCAAAAAGACAATTACAAGTTGCAGAAACTATAAAGCGAAATTTTGGGATAGTATTACAACAAGAAGGCAGTTATATTTATGGCAGTTCGGTATTAGTGACCGTAACAACTGTCAAATTAACACCTGATTTTAGTCAAGCTAAAATATATCTTAGTGTTTATAATACAGAAAATAAACAAGCAGTTATTTTGCAGATGGAAGAAGAATACCATCGTTTGAAACAAGCATTAGCAACTAGGATAAGAAAACATGTACGTCGAATTCCTGAATTTCAAGTATTTCTAGATGATACTTTAGACGAAATGTATCGACTTAATGTACTTTTCAATAAATTAGATAAGGATAAGCAGATGGGATAGTAATTATTTCAATTTCAATCGTTACTTAAAACAGTAGCAGTAGGCAGTTAATTCCTTGATTTTCAAACTTGAAATTTTGTGCAAGCACAATTAACTGAACAGTCTCTTAAAATACCTGACGCTAATATTTTCCGTTGAAATGGAAAGATAGAGAAAAGAGGTAATCATCGTCAAAAACGGGTTAATCCCCTTCAATTCACCAAATTATGGTCGTGTTCACTCGATGATAAGTCTCTTTTCTCTGTTCTCTACGCTCTAATAAATTAGTCTAATCTTATAGTCGGCTCCCCTATTTTACTTCGATTAAGTTTCCATACATTAAAATCTAAGTTATTTATTACGCCATTTCCATCTGCGTCCCAAGACAAATATCGATTTACTAATGCACTGTTTTGTTTCCAAATATTAAAATCTAGGCTATTAACAATTCCATTTTGGTCAAAATCACCAGCAATTTGACAATATTTATTCCCTTTCAATTTTAATTGTTCAATTCCCATTGCATGCTCAACTCCAGTCGTAAAATCATAAGCAATAGGAGAATGAGATAAATCAATTAAACTACTACTCATAATCGCCAAATGACTTTTATGCCTGACTACTAAATGAATTGCTGAAGCAGATATTTCTCCAAATTGAATAGCTGCTAAACCGTCTGCTTGAACAATTCTACCATCGGTGAGCAACAATCCTGCTTTTTTAGCCAATACTTCCTCCAAATTATCTGGATTACGAGCCTCTACCAATACCCAATCTACCACATTATCTTGGAAGCTTACAACAAATTCCCTTCCATCATAATAAAAAGGAGCAGTTTTAAACGGTTGAAAGACGGGCATTACTGCTCTTCCATTTAAATCTGAAATCATTTGCCCACTTGCTTCCTCATAAAATCCTTCTAAAAAAACCTTTATATTAATAAGTGTCTCACTACCTTCACATGTGCAAGCCTCATCTAAACAGTCTATGTTTCCATCCCTATCATCATCTAGACCATTACCACAAATTTCTTGTAAACAAGGCGTACATGATTGGCAAGTCCCACCACAATCTACACTAGTTTCATTCCAATCTAATCGGCCATTTTCACAAGTTGTAGGTAAATCAAAACTTGGTTTTAAGATAAAAAGTCCACTAGAAACATCTGATGCTAAAATATTCCCCGATGGCAAATAAGGATAAACACCCCAACAACCTTTATATCCCGTATAGCTCTCATTATCAGGATAAGTATCATAATAAGCAATCGTATCTGGTTGCAGTGGATTCGTCATATCAAAAATAACGACTCCATCTTCGTAATAAGATACAACCGCATAATCACCAACCATAAAAGGATTATGAGGCGTATTATTTTGATGGTTTGGCCCTAATAGTGGTTTTTTAAAGGATTTTACAACTTCCAAATCATTGTTAAGGTAACCTGTATAATCCATTATTCCTAAGGGCAAACCAGTTGGCACTTCTTGAGCAAAAATCAATAAATTATCTTTATTCAATCCCCAACTACTATGATTATATCCTCCCGTTTCAATAGATGCTTTTAGAATAGGTGTGGTAGGGTTTGAAAAATCATAGATATAAAGACCATTATATCCATGTGAACAAAAAGCCAAATTATCTTGAACAAAGATATCGTGAATATAACCACCAGCTAATGTTTGTTTCGTCAACAATGTTGGATTAGCTGGGTCAATAGATAAATCATAAACAATGACGCCATTCGATTGAGTATTTGTCCCTACTGCATATAATCGTTTATTTTTAGCGTCAATAAAAATATTATGAGCTTTGCCAAACACATTATTTATGTGAGCAATTTTCGTAACGTTTCTATTAGCAATATCACATAAATCAAAAACAACCAATCCTTCATTAGAAAAACCTTCAGATACGGCATAGGCATAATGCCCAAAAGTCTTAATATCTCTCCAAGTGGTATTACTTCCAAGCGCAAATTCAGCGATTAAAGTTGGGTTCGTCGGATTGCTCACCTCTATAAAGTGGATTTTTGTCTTAGAACCAATTATTGCATATTCACTTCCCGAAAAGTCAGCATATCCCCATACATCATTATAGTCGTAATCAGCCTGGTTCCAATTAGATTGGAGTGTCATATTTTTTGATTGCCCAAGTCCAAGGGTAACAAATAATAAATTAAAAATTAAAAGGAGGGGAAAGCATAGTTGTGATTGTTTATTCATAAAAAGTATCTGTAAATAACTAAAAAAGATTCGGAAAGCGTATATAGTAGGGGAACAATCAATGGAAGGGAAAGGGTACATGCGATATACAACAAAATACAAACAAATATTACTCCAAAAACAAAAACGGTCATTTACCGTACTCGGCAAATGACCATTTTTGCTTATATTTAATAAAATATAGACTAATTTTATTTAAACTAGTTAAGAATTTATGCTGATTCTACATTATATCCTAACTTATCTAAAACCTTGTTCAAGGTATCTTTCTTTAAATCTTTCTCCGTAGCTGCTATTCCAATTTCATTAGCGTAAGCTACTAATTCTGGTTCTAGCATTTTTTTGATTTCTGCTTTCGTCTTTTTAGCAGCAACACCATTAGTTTCAGATTCGGCAGCTTCTGCCTCTACAACAGGTGGCGGTGTTGGATTAGCCGCTTCTTCGGCAGCTTTAGCCGCTTCTTCAGCAGCTTTAATGGCTTCTTCCGCTTCTTTTGCCTTTTGAATTTTATTGACTAACAAGGCAGATTTCATCGTAAAATCATCATGATAATCATTAAATTCTTGATAAATCAAAAACATTCTTGCCGCATCCCATGCTGCAGTTCTAGGCCTTAATTGACGAGCAGCAATTGGGTGAATCCAGTATTTTTGGTTGTTTGATTGCAAATAACCATCATCAAATCGACTATTTATGGCAACCCCTAATTTATTTAAAGAGAATAAATAGTTAAACTCCTTATTTAAGGCTTTTTGCAAATCAAATATCTTAGTTCCTCTAAATTCAACGCCAGATTTTTCACAAAGGAAAATATCTCGCTTGCCATCAAAAGTTACAATATTTCGGATATTGTATTTTCTAAAATTCTTAAAGAAAAAACTCTTAATGTATCTTCGAGTTGGACGAATATTTCTAAATGCTCTATCCAATTCATGCTCATTAAGGGAGAATTCTTCGTTAAAACTACGCTTTCTTCTTGTGCGTAGATTGATCACTTGTCGAGACCGACCAATAGTGTGACCTAATTCGTTTGTTTTTGAATTTACCCAAACAACATCAACATCCGTGTTGATGGCTAAACTTTCAATAAAAATCCGGTTCGTACTAGGGTCGAAAACAAGTAAGGAAATATCGCTAATTGCAAAGAAGTTAGCATAACCACCATAAATATTCCCAAATTTCAACTCTAAAAAAGCAATGTTGTCTCTCATGGTTTTGTTTTAATTCCTAATTTTTAGGGAAGCACTCATATTTAATTCCGCTTCATCTGAAAAAATAATGTTTGATTGATGTTTTCAGCTTATACTTGGGCAGAGAACAGATTACTGTACGAATTTAGGAGTTGAAATGTTCAAAAAAAACAATTTTTTTTATAGTTTCTACAGCTAAATAAGTGGTGTATCTCATTCAAAGGGGTAAAAATAAATAAAATAAATCATTTTTGCCGCTTATGGTTGCAAAGTTAATAATGAAAACTTAATTTTGCCGAATAATTTAACGATATTTTTTTATGTTTATTAATAATTTACATCGTCATCATCCTTTTTTCTACTATTACCATAAGTAGTTCAGGGTGTCGTATGTAACAATATTAGTAACAAAAAGCGGCTTACCATTTACTTATGGTAAGCCGCTTTTTTTATAGCTTCAATTTCATCGTATTTTATCAATTGATTATTTTTTAAATTTATAACCGAAATTTTAATGAGCAAGTTAAGAATTGCTATCCAAAAATCTGGCCGATTAAGTGATGACTCCCTAAAACTACTAAAAGATTGTAGTATTAAATTCCCTAAAGGCAAAAATAAATTAATTGCGGAATCAACAAATTTTCCCGCAGAAATTTTATACTTACGGGATGATGATATTCCACAGTATGTAGAGAATGGTATTGCAGATGTAGGAATTTTAGGGCAAAATGTAGTAGAAGAGGTACAAAAGACCGTTAGAATTGACAAATACTTAGGTTTTTCAAAATGTCGATTATCACTAGCTGTTCCCAAAGAAATAGACTATCAAGGCGTTACTTACTTTAACGGTAAAAAAATAGCCACCTCCTACCCTGTTTTAACGGAACAATATCTGGCTAAATATAAGGTCAAAGCAGATATAGAATACATTAGTGGTTCTGTAGAAATTGCCCCAAGTATTGGTTTAGCAAGCGGTATTTGTGATTTAGTGAGTACAGGCGGCACTTTATTATCAAATGGATTGAAAGAAGTTGAAGTCATCCTACAATCTGAAGCAGTCGTTGTTTCAAACCCTAATCTTCACGGCGACAAACAAGCTTTATTAAATAAGTTATTATTTAGGATTGATGCTTCCTTAAAAGCTAAAAATTATAAATATATTCTTTTGAATGCACCAAATGCAAAATTAGATGCTATTATAGACATATTACCAGGCATGAAAAGCCCTACTGTTTTACCATTGGCAAGAGGAGAATGGAGTTCGGTACATTCTGTAGTGAATGAAAATGATTTTTGGAATGTTATTGACCAATTACGAGCAAATGGTGCGGAGGGAATTTTGGTAGTGCCTATTGAAAAAATGATACTTTAATCCCTATAAACTATGAAAATATACAATAATCCAGCTAGAAAAGATTGGCCAAACATTCTAGCAAGACCAACTTTTGAAAGTGCTGCCTTAGAAGAAAAAGTAACAGGCATCTTAAAAGACATCCAAACATTTGGAGATATAGCAATCAAACGGTTCACCACGCAATTTGATAAAGTTACTTTGGAAACCTCAAAAGTAACAAAGGAGGAAGTAGCTACTGCCATTGCAGAAGTAGCTCCAGAATTAAAAGCAGCTATCCAACAAGCAAAAAGTAATATTGAAACTTTTCATTTAGCACAAAAAGAATCGCCACAAGTCATAGAAACCATGCCAGGGGTGAAATGCTGGCGAAAAAGTGTGGGTATCGATAAGGTGGGGTTATACATTCCAGGTGGAACAGCACCTCTATTCTCCACTATTTTAATGTTGGGTGTGCCTGCCAAAATTGCTGGTTGTCAAGAAATTGTTTTATGTACGCCTCCAGGGAAAGATGGAAAAGTCAATCCAGCCATTTTATTTACGGCAAATTTAGTGGGCGTTACGCAGATTTTTAAAATTGGTGGGGTACAAGCTATTGGCGCAATGGCTTATGGGACACAGACTGTTCCCAAGGTTTATAAGATATTTGGGCCAGGCAATCAATATGTAACGGCAGCTAAACAAGTCGTGCAAAGAGATGGATTAGCCATAGATATGCCTGCTGGTCCTTCGGAAGTCATGGTCGTTGCAGACAGTAGTGCAAATCCTGCTTTTGTGGCAGCCGATTTATTATCCCAAGCAGAACATGGGGCTGATAGTCAAGTAGTTTTAGTCGCTACAAATACTGCAGTGGTTGAAGGCGTGCAAGCTGAATTAGCTAAACAATTAGCCGCCCTACCCCGTCGTGAATTTGCGGCAAAGGCTTTAGCAAATAGTTGTACGATTATTAATGATAATGTCTTTGAGGTAGTGGACATCATTAATGAATATGCTCCAGAACACTTAATTTTGTCTATAGAATCGGCGGCAGGTGTAGCGAATGATATTACCAATGCGGGGTCTGTTTTTATTGGGCATTACAGTCCAGAATCAGTTGGCGACTATGCTTCTGGTACGAACCATACTTTACCAACAAATGGTTTTGCTAGAGCTTATTCGGGGGTATCTTTAGATTCTTTTTGTAAAAAAATTACTTTTCAAGAACTCTCTAAAGATGGGTTGAAAAATATTGGTCGAACGGTGGAATTGATGGCAGAGGCGGAAGAATTGATGGCACATGCTCGGGCCGTTTCGATTCGATTAGCTAGTTTATAAAAACTAAAACAATAAATTATGAAAATTCAAATCACCCTAGTGTTACTGTTACTAAGTTTTACCGTTCATTTAAAAGCACAAAAAGGAATAGGCAGTGTAGCTAGCAACGCCTTTCAAAATATGACGGATAAAAATTATACTGCCGCTATCCAAAATTTTGGTTATTTAATTAAATCTCCCCAATACACCCAATTAGAAAAAGTCAAAAAGAAAGATAAAATTTCTAGATCTAAGGCTTTAGCCGTATTTACTTATAATTATGCGACTGCGCTTGCTTATTCTGGAAAATATGAGGAAGGTTTAGCTAGTTTAGCTGCCATAGAAAAATCTTCCACACATCCAGCATTTTTTAGTTTTCTAAAAAAAGTTTACAAAGACCGTTTTTTCGATAATACAGTAAATTTTGAAAATTTTGAAGCAGCTTATAAAGCATTTGATGACTTTCCGAATATTGCCTATGATGTAGCGCCAGTTTTGACCGCAAGAGGCTTTTATGAAAAAGCCGCTAGTATTTATGAAAAAGCATTAAAGAAAGATAAATCAGGTATCAATTATTATAATATTGGTATCGTTTATAAAAAGATGGGACAGGAAAAAGAAGCCAATAAATTCTTCGAGAAAGGATTAGCTGCTTTTCCAACTAAAAAAAGCCCTGACAATTGTTCTTATCAAAGCATTCATATTTTATTGCTTTTTGAACTAGGGCAACCAGTAGAAGCTAAAAAACTAGCTGCTGAAATTTTAGAAAGTAATCCAAATGATTTTTGTGCGCAGGAAAATTTAGCAAAACTCCAGTTTTTGACCAAAGATTATGAAAATGCAATTACGACCAATCAAAAATTAGTTTCCGAAAATCCTTTTTTAGAGAATGGCTTTTTGAGCATTATTCAAAGCTATAAAGCATTAGGGGAAGCAGAACGTGCTTTAACTATGCTGAATGATTTATTGGAAGTTTATCCGAATTATGCGATGGCTTTAGTGGAACGAGCTACTATTTTAAGTCAAAATGCTAAAGACGACGAGGCAAAAGTGGATATTAATAAAGCACTTAAGTTAATGCCTAATCATCCAATGATTCAAAAAATCAATAGTGATTTACAAGCAAAATAAAATTATTATTAACACCTCTAACTTCTAACTATCAAGAAATGGCAACCGATAAAGAAAAATTAAAAAAAAAGGTTGAAACAATAACGAATTTAGTAGATGCTTTTTGTAAAGAAAAATTGAATGAGGATTATTTTGTAATTCTACAAAAAGTGATTGCCAAATTAAGCCGAAAAAGACCAAGTCCACTATTACGTGGAAAAGAAGCAATCTGGGCAGCAGGAATTGTTCATGCAGTTGGACATATCAATTTTCTAGGGGATAAATCTTTTGAACCTTATGCAACCGTCAATGATATGTGTGCTTACTTCGATACAAAAAGTTCAACAGTAGGGTCAAAAGCAGCAGAAATCAGAAAGTTATTAAAATTAAATAGGATGACAAGTGGAGATTACATGATACCCAGTAGAAGAGAAAGCAATCCTATTTTTAATATGGTGATGGTAGACGGCTTTATGATGCCCATTTCCTCACTTCCTCCTGAATATCAAGAAATGGTTAAAGAAGCCGCAAAGGAAGGGAAAACTTTATCTTTTACGACTCGCTAATTTTTTCACGATAGTAAGTTCAATCATCAAACAATTCAACCATCCTTTCAAT
>CALFWI010000418.1 GCA_937928615.1 uncultured Saprospiraceae bacterium
GGTTTACAAGAATCGTTAGTCAATTTTTTAACGAACTTCAAATCTAGAGATATTGTAACGACTCCTTTTTCTTTTGTTTATTTCTATATTTGTCAGCATTTCACTTCTTTTGTTAATGACAATTTTACTCATTTTTCTGCTATTGAAAAGCAAGTATTAATCCAATCTTTTCCGATTGAAGTTTAAGACTGATAACTCTAATTTATCAAGATATTCATTTCATTGAAAATTGTTCCTTGAAAATTTGAAATTGAAAATTGAAAATTCTTATATCTCCTTCAAATACCCAGGGTCATCCACAAAAAACTTAGTAAACTGAGACAACTCCTTCGGCAATTTCAAAGGCAATACCGCCTTCTTACTCAATAATTTGGGTTGCTCTTTTCCTTTCTTGCGTTCTACCAAAACTCGATGTGGCGCTTGCTTTTCCACTACCATAAACTTCAATGTATTATCCACATCTTTCACTTCAAACAACAGATAATCCCAATCACCAGGCGTATTGACCTTGACGACATTTTGCGTAATCGGTAAAGCCGCTTCGTTAAAAGGAATCCAAGTTGATTTTCTTTGGAACGCAAATAAGACTTGTCCTTCTTGCCCATCTTCTTTTAGCGTTTTAGCCCCAATCATACGGTTATCGCCAATGTGATTTTTTTCTTTGGTGGTACTGGGCATAAATGCCATAACCAATTCATTTTTATACCCATTACCTTCTAAATGTAGCGGTTGATTATTTTGTGCTAAGATTAAAATTTCCTTCGGCGTATCGTGATAAGGCAAAAAGGTGCCTTTAAAAAAAGCCTCGCCCATGAGTTTAATCGGATGCTTAAAATCTAGTTCAATCAACGGATTACCTTGGTATAAAGAAGGAGAAATACCAGCAGGGTCAGCAGCTAATTTTTTAGGTAAGGTAAAAATAGCTAATTGATGGGCGTTTAAATCTATGACCCTTTTTTCTGTACCGCCTAAGGTATTTAACGCCGCATTTTGTAGCATTTTTTGCCCCACATTTCGAGGGTATTCATAGACTTCTGTTACAGCTTGCCCATTGGCATACGCTCGTTCTAAATGGTCAAATCCTTTGCGGACATCTAGTACTATTTTTTCCCCTTTGGTCGATAGGGCATTTAGTAATTTATGATTGTCTTTTTGCGTGAGAATGGTTGCTATTTCTATTTGTTCAGCATCCAATTGGAGGAGTTCCTTTTTCTTTTTATGAAAATATTTCTTTGCTCCTTTAATGTCTACGATGCCTAAATATTCGCTAAAATATTGAGGTTCTGATACTGCATTAGGGCGAATGGTGCCCTTATTTAAAGTAAAAATGGCTTTATCTGTTTCATTGAATACAAATCGGTCGGTGGCGGTTGCCATACTTCGCAAAATCGCACCGTCTACGTTTAATACTTCTAAATCTATAAAAGTAATGGTTTCGTCACTCACTTCTTTTAGGGCATAAGCCGTTTGTGTTCGCAAATCCATATACCGACTACCATTTTTCCCTGTGCATTTGACTAATTCTTGATGTCCCATTTTGATATAGGAATTGAAATCAATTTTCACAATTTCTCCATCGTATTTTAGACATTCTTTTGTTGAACCTGAAAGTACATATTCATTAGCAGCAGTCTTGAAAATTTCATAACGTTTATTGTTTTTCAAAACTGTTTTTACATGCTGCGTAATCTGCTCATCGTTGATTAAAAAAGGTTGTAAAGTTACCTCATTTACAAAAGTAGATGTTTTAAATCCTGTTAGCACTTCTTGTAAAATAGTCCCTTCTCCAAATTCAATATGCTTCTTGCCTAAACCCGTCACTTTCTCCCCAAAAACACTAATTGAATTCAGTTGATTATCAAACACCACTTTCCCTGCTTGTATCAATTTTAGGTTAGGACTCACTAATAGCTGAACACCTTTAAAAGCCAAAGATTTTTTGCTCTTTTTCCCAACTAAAGACACCAATACATTGCCCAATAAAAAAATAGGTATGGCTAATTTATTGCCTTCAATATTAAACCAATTGCCTCTTTCATTCTGGCGATAAAAGTTATGGGTATGAGGTTCTATAAAAAAGTCTGCCCAATTCGCTGCATCTTTGACGGTTTGGTTTTGGTAATCTCGAACGACGATGCCTTTTTCCGTTTGTAAAATAATCAATTCATGATTTTTAGGCATAAAAACTTGTTGGACCTTCATCCCAAATACTTGATAGGGTTGGATTTGTCCACTTTTTAAACTGACTTTTGTAAAGGCACGAATTTCGCCCTTTGTCCCCCAAATCACTACTAAATCACCAAAGGCTTGCATATAAGTACAAACCATGGAGCCAATTTTTTTGATAGGAGACAGAAGGGGTTTATTGATAGAGATTGCGGCTTCTTTCATATTTTTCTTTGATTTTTTGTTGTCTTAAGTTGATTCGTTGTTGTTTATACGTTTGGGTCATAATGAAAACCAACCGATTAATGGCTTCGGCAAAATCATCCGTTTCTACAAATTGGTCTTTGCCAAAAATACGGTCCATAAAAGAAGCAAATTGCTCGTCTTCTGGCCTTAAATAAATACCTTTGATAGCGACATTTCCATCCTTTCGTTTTTCATTAATCACAAGGTTTAATGCCTCAGGAATGTGTACACCTAAAGAAGGTTCGCCATCTGTAATGACAAAGATAGATTTTAAGAAAAACCGCTTTGGATATCTTTCTTTTAGTTTTTTAGCAAATACCTTAATTCGGTCATGGCAACCAATAATTCCTTGACTCATATTTGTTCCGCCAATGCCACCATATCGGACGCCTTCATAATCTATCCGAGCAATCCGCTTTAAAACCCGAAATAATAAGGATTTATTGGTATAATTATTAGAAAAATTCACCGTTTCCATAAAATCTGTGCCAAAGAAATGGAAGGCATCATAAGATTTTCGGTCTTCTAAACCTAAGACCATCAAATACAAAATCTTAAATAAATTCCGCATCCTTTTATGCCGCATGGAACCCGAAAAATCGAGTGCAAAAGCATTTACTTGTTCTGCATCCGCCTTACCTGTCCGTACTCTTAAAGCTTTCATCACTTCTCCTCGCAACCATTTATGCTGGTCTTGGGTCGTTTCTGGGTCAAACTCAATGCCATCGTGACTGTGTCGGTAAGGGTCAAATTCTGTAGAAGTTTTGCTAGGCAATGCCATCAAAAATGCTTGCTGGACAAACGGAATATAGGGGCCAATTTCTTTTTCAATTAATAATAATTCATCCAACCATACTTCCAATTTTTTATCAGGTGCTTTATTGCCTTTCAGCATTCCAAATTCTTCCATTCTGCGCAAGCGATATTCCCCTTTATGTCGGATGGATAACAACTGTGCTTTGGCTGCTTTATCCCATTGTTGTTGTAAGTGCTCAAATCGAAAAGCCTTGATTTGGTCAACAAATTCTTGCGTCTTGGCTAAGGTTTTTTTCGTGTATAAATAGGTGATATATTTTTCTAATTTGGCTTTTTCTTTGATTTGACTGGACTGTTCTTCTTCGTAGGCTTTGTTTAATTCATTTGCTTTTTTAGTAGGCAAAACATTCCATTGGGGGACTAAATTATCTTCTACTGACTCCTCCCAATAAAAAAATGGACAAAAGACTTGATTGGCAAAGCGCTTCAGGTAAACTTTCCAACGTTTTTTTGCACTACTCAGTATCGTTTCCTGTTGAAAATGATTTAAATCATTGGCCGCAGATAATAATAATTCCTCTCGTTCTTCAATCGTAAAATCATACCATTTTTGACCTTCCACTGATAACCAATCTTTGGATGGAGGGGAAAAAAATGGCTTTTTTATTTCAACTGTTGCCGTTGAATTTTCTTTAATTCTATCCAAAATAGACTTGTCGCCAATCGCTTGTTTCATGGCGGTAGCGGTATCTTGTACTCTATCCGCTCTAAATTTCCAACGGGTATTGTCTAAAGGTAAAGCCGTATATTTATTTTCAAAATGAGGGTCAATAATTTCTTGAATTTTCACCCATTCTAATTCCTCTATAAATAAATTATAAAAAGCTTTTCCCGTATCTTTTCCCGAATAAATCATTTTGCGATTCCCAATTGACCGTTTTGAAATGGCTGGATAACCATTTTCCACAATAAATCGTATAGAGTCCTTATAAGTCGTCCAATAATCTTGTACCCCTTGATGGGCATTGTTGACCAAAGTGGCTTGTTCTACCGCCGTCATGCCATTAAAATGATACACTTGAAATTCTGACTGTAGCAAGTCCCAAATTTGGGCAGAGGGTAATTTTTGATTAAAATTAGCTACGGAAATTGTTTGTACTAGTACTTTGCTAATTTCTTTAAACTCTTTGGTGTTCTTAGCTTTTACATCTTTTAAAAACTTTGCGTAAAATTGAAAATATTGCCATACACCAACCAAAGGTAAAGGCGTTTCTGTCATTCCTAATTCTGATTTACCTCTTTTTATTGCTTTTAATAATTGAATCGTAGGAAAACGCTTCTTCAATAATTTTAAATATATTAAATAAGATTCAATATGGCCTTTTTCTAATCGAGCAATTTCTCCTTTGGGGATATAAAACCCACTTGACTGTATCGTATTTTCTAATTGTGTCCATAAGAGAGAAGTAGGTCGATAGCCACTATGAAAAATAAGTTTCAAATCATTATTCCCTATAAAAGCTTCATCGTTCACATCAAACCGTTTCCTATAGCTCTCATTTATAGGTGATTTATATTTAAAAGGCTTCATTCCCCAACGCCAATAATTATCCGCTTCCATTTCCCATTCAAAATCAATT
>CALFWI010000419.1 GCA_937928615.1 uncultured Saprospiraceae bacterium
AAGTGAAAAATTATTTGAGGAATTACAAAATAAAAAAGTAGAAAGTGAGCTGGTATTAATTAAGGATGGAGAACATGGGCCAGGGGTAATGATTGAAGAATATTACGAACAGATGGTTCGTTTTTTTAAAGCACAAGCAAAATAATTAAGAAACGACAAAAAAATAAATGGTGCGTTTTTCACATGATTCCTTTTTTCAATGGGTTAAAAACCTATGGGAAAAAGAATCAATTGAAAAACTTAAATGCACTAGTTATTTTTTTGTCAATCCTAAAGATATGATTTATAAAAAGATTGGCAATTCCGATTTAGAAGTTTCTGCGGTTTGTTTGGGCATGATGACCTATGGGTCGAAAGAATGGCGACCTTGGGTATTAGACCAACAAGCAGATTGTGATACCCATGTCAAACGATGTTTAGATTTAGGGGTTAATTTTTTTGATACGGCTAATATTTATTCCTCTGGCGTAAGCGAAATAATGACGGGCAAAGCTTTGAAAAAATTAGCCAAAAGAGAAGACGTAATAATCGCCACTAAAGTCGGTTTACCGATTCCGAAAGACCCTACTCAAAAAGGACTTTCCAAAGCACAAATCCTAAAACATGTTAACCAATCGCTTAAAAACCTACAAACGGACTATATAGATTTATACCAAATTCATCGCTGGGATTATAATACGCCCATCGAGGAAACGATGGAAACCTTACATCAATTGGTACAATCAGGAAAAGTTCGGTATATCGGCGCATCAAGTATGTATGCTTGGCAATTTTGCAAAGCGAATTATATCGCAGATTTGAATGGCTGGACTCGATTTGTCAGTATGCAAAACCATTATAATATCATCTATCGAGAAGAAGAACGAGAAATGAATCAATACTGTGTAGCTGAAAATATCTCTTTATTACCTTGGAGTCCAGTTGCTAGAGGGATTGTGAATGGTACTCGTACTCGTACAGCTGCAACCACTCTGCGAAGTAAAACAGATGGTTATGGCAAAAAACTCTATAATCGAGAAATTGATTTTAAAGTAGCGGATGCGGTCATGGAAGTTGCTAAAAACAAAGGCGTAAGTGGTGCTGAAATTGCCTTAGCATGGTTGCATCAACAACCAATGATGGCGTCCCCTATATTTGGGGCGACGCAACTTTGGCATATTGAGGAGGCGACGCATTCTGTTGAAGTGCAATTAACTCCTGAAGAGATTGAAATAATTGAGGCATCTTATGAGGTGAATATTGTAAAGCCTTGGAATCTTTAATTGAGGGTATCACGAATATAGCTGTTGTTGGCGAAATTCTAAAGACGGTTTACAATTGACAGTAAACTCCCAGTAATCTATAGATGAATTTTTGTATAAATACAGTTGAGAAGAATCTCTATCTAAATTTCTACACCATTTGGACTGCTCTGCTCTGCGTTTGTCCACGAATTTTTCCACCCAAAATCATCATAGTCATTCATGCAATTTTGCAGCATAGCCCGATAATTATCCATAGAATTTGTCTTCTCCGCTTGTACCAACAC
The DNA here is from genome assembly GCA_937928615.1 of uncultured Saprospiraceae bacterium. Lineage (GTDB taxonomy): Bacteria > Bacteroidota > Bacteroidia > Chitinophagales > Saprospiraceae > JAFMDF01. The sequence goes on from CALFWI010000419.1 coordinate 1,529, forward strand.
ATCAATCCGTTGCATATCATGGTTGCCAGAATAATTTCTTTCATACAAAGCATGCCGACCAGCAAATTCGGAATACATCGCATCCCAAACTAACTTGAATAACTTAATTCTTTCAATGGCACTTTTGCCTGTTCCTCGATAATATTGGTCAATCAAGGGCCTAAATTCTTCGTTGTGTAAATCCTTTTGACTGGAAATGGTGTAGATGGGCGCACCCGCTAAATATTTCTGATAAATATCTCTTACCTTATCCCAACTTGTCGCCATATAATAGCGCAAACTAGCTGCCATTTCTGCACTTGGTACGACCCCATGTTCGCCTAAAGGCGTCACATCATTGACCATAGCAGTCGTCATACCCCAAATAATATTTCTGATACCGACCACTTCTCCAATAGCTGCTTGAATGCCTCTAAATTTATTCGTGCCAGAGGTCTTGGTGCCTTCTTCTAATAAGGCCACCATGAATTCCATTTTAGTAGCTAATCTAACGCCTGCTTGTAGATTGTATCGGTTGAAAAAACCAGAACCTGCATAAAAATTCTTTGCCCTTTCTATATCTCTATAAACCAAGACATTTTCCCAAGGAATAAAGGCCTTATCCATCACTAGTACCGCATCGTTTTCATCGTATCTTGCCGAAAGGGGATTGTCAAAAGCACTCGTGGATTTATATTCATACGAAGGCCGACATATCATTTTCAAGCCTTCGGTATTCATGTCTGCAAAGAAAATAACCGCCATATCTTCATCTCTATCCGCTTGCATTCTAGCCGTAATATTTCCTGTCAAACCAACAAAAGTACCATGGGTCAACATTGACCCCGTAGCCACCATCTTTGCACCACTTACATAAATACCCTTAGAATCCTCTTTGTCTACACTAACAAAAACATCTCGCACATTAATTCTTTCTTGGGAACGGTCTAAAGGTGGGTCCACTAAGACGTGATTCAAAAATAGGCATTTTTCTGCACTCTTTTTATACCAATTAATCGCATTTTGCTGAAAGGGTTTATCGTAAAACCCTGCATTATCTGCCAAATGTCCCATAAAGGAGGCCTTATAATCGGGGGTTCTTCCCATCCAACCATAGTTCACTCGTTGACTAATGGCAATGGCTTTTCT
>CALFWI010000420.1 GCA_937928615.1 uncultured Saprospiraceae bacterium
AGTATTGACCTTGACCCAACCAATTTTCCTTTTTCTAATAGTAGTCATTTTAAAACGAGAGAAGGGATTACCAATCATGCTATCCGACAAGCCAAAGCTAAATATGAGGGCGATTTTGAAGAAATTATTTATTTTGGAGATGGCGTTTGGGATTATAAAACCTGTAAAAATTTAGGGATTCGATTTATTGGGATTGATTTTATGCGGGATGGAAAATTGAAGGGAATTGGGGCTACAACGGTTTTTGAAGATTATCTGGATATGGGTAAAATATTGGAAGTCATTTTAGATTGATTTTTTGACGCTGATTTCGCTGATTATGTATGATGATTATTTATATTTACAAAATTACTGCCATAGAAAAATAGAATTGAAAAAATCCGTTAGAGTACTAAATCCGTTGGGGTATATTTTTTAATACCCAACGGATTTAATACTTCCAACAGATTTAAGCAATTTTTTCAAAATCAACGCTATTTCCCCAAACTAATCATATAAGCCAATAAATCCTTCAACTCCTCTCGATTCAAATTTCTAGTCAAACCAGTAGGCATCAAAGAAACAGGACTTACATCCGTTTCCGCAATTTCTGCACTAGGGATTTCTATCAATTCCCCATTTGCTTGTCGAATTAAGGTTGAATTATTCGTTTTTCGATGCAATAAACCACTAATGATTTCGCCGTTTGTTTTAGTAATTAAGACTGTTTCATAGCCTTGTTTAATATCTGTATTGGGGTTTATAATAGATTCTAAAATAGAGTTAGGCGTCATATACGAGCCGACGGTTGCTAAATTGGGACCACTTAAACCACCACCAAAACTTATTTTATGACAATTGCCACACATTAACTCAGGTCTCCTATAAATCGCTCTTCCTCTAGAACGATTGCCATTAGCTTTCGCATCTTCAATTAATTGTGCTTTATCTGCGCTAGATAATTCCATACCAACAGGTTGAATATTCCCCGCTTTCTTGAGGGCTTCTTCTAAGTTTTTCAGCGGTAAACCTGAAGTTTGTACCACTCTTAAACCAGTATTGGCAATATTTTCGGGTAGCTTTTTATCCGCTAAAGCTTTTTCTAAAATAGCAGGCCCATTTTCCATTTTCCGATAAGTTTTAAATAAGCCCTCTGCTAGTTGGGGAGATTCTAAAGTACTCAATAAATCAATCGTCGCCCCAACGGCATCTTCTGGAGACGCTTCTATCCAAACGGTCATTGCCGCTACTCGATTTTCAAGGTCATTATTGGCGGCAGTCATTTCCTTAATAATTGGTAATTTGTCCATTGCCTTTAACGCTTGAAAAGCGGTTACTTTTTCCTTTAAATCGCTAGTATTAAGGATACCATCTTGGATTAAATCCGTATATTCTGTTACTTTCCATCGACCGACTAAACGCATCGCTCCTTTTCTTAAAGCACTATTTTTATGGGTTAGTAAAGTAGCTAATGGAGCTAAATTACTAGGTTTCGCAGTATAAGCAGTCGGCGCATTTGCCATCGTAGTCAACAAATTCGCATTTTCTTCCGCTAGTGCTTTTGATAGAATTTTAGTCTTCGCTTCGGCATCTCCAATTTTCGCCAATAAACGCCAAGCTTTTTGCGCTAATGCCGCATCCAAATCGATTTTAGTTAATAATTTTTGAATAGGACCAACGACTCTTTCATCTTCTGTGGTCAGTAAAGCGTACATGTTTTTATTAACATCCCCTTTAAACAGTACGATATTATCAACCATTTTGGGCAACCAATCTTCTTTTAGCGCTCTTAAAGTCAAGTCTAAAGCAAAAGTCAAATTCTCGTCCATCGGAGCATCTAATGCTTTTATGACCAATTCAATCGCTTCGGTTGTTCCCATATCTCGCAAGGCATGAATCGCTTCCAGTCGTACTTGTGGATGTTTATCTTCAATTAATTTAGGTAATTTATCTCGATGATTATAAGCAATTTTCCAATTGGCAAATTGTCGAACTGCTGCTGCTCTAGCTTGTGGATTTTGCCAATTCAAAGCCCCCAAAATAGTCGCCTCATCATAATGATTTAAAGCGGCTAATAGCCATAAACCTTCTAATCTATATTGAAAAGCTTGCGGGGAATTTCCCTTGATATTCTTCATCCAATTGATAACAGCTTGTGGGTCACCATTTTGTTCGACATACGCTCGATTTGCTTGTAGTCGAGTAAATTGTTCGGGCGATTTTAATAAATTTAACAACGCTGTTGGATTGTCAACTTGGGTATTAGCTGGTGGTAATAAAGGGCTTCCTTTTTTGGTTAAGCGCCAAATTCTACCATGTGATTTATCTCTTATGGGATGATGAAAATCTACTTCTCCGTGGTCAATAATCGGGTTATACCAATCTACAATATACAAAGCACCATCTGGGCCAATTTTAGTATCAACGGGTCGATAAGAACGGTGGTCGGAATGAATAATTGTTTGTACTTCTTCGGATTGATACCCACTTTTGTCAGGTGTTACTTTATAACGAACTGTTCTATTCCCCCTAAAATCATTGGTAATAATCGTGCCTTGCCAATCGCTTGGAAAATGCCGACTATAAACGACCTCTGCTGCGGTATTTTTAGGCGTTCCACTATTCAATCCTCGCAATACTTTAGGCGCACCAACGGCTGTAGCATGGGCTGATTCTGGAAAAATATAATTCATACCAGAACCTCCAGCCCCATCGGTAGCAAATGCCTGTCCCCATTTATCAAAAGCTTCTCCCCAAGGATTCACCAAGCCTCTGGAAAAAATACGCAGATGTTCTTTTTCAGGTCGAAAAACCCAAGTTCCAGAACCATTTAAAGTTTTGGCGCCATAAGCGGTTTCTACAAAAGAATTAATATAAATAGATTGGGTAAAATGTAAGTCTCCCCAAGGTGTCCAACGCAAACCATGTATCATATGATGTACATCCGCATTCCCAAAACCATCATAAACAACTCTTCTGGTATCCGCTACATCATCCCCATCTAAATCTTCAAAAAATAATAATTGGGTGGTTGCCACTACATAAGCGCCTCCTTTTACTGGCATGACCGAATGTGGCACTAATAAATTCTCTGCAAAAACGGTATGTTTATCTGCTTTGCCATCTCCGTCCGTATCTTCCAAAATAATAATTTTATCGTTCGGTTCTCTACCGGGTACAATATGTGGGTAAGTGCTACTTGTTGCCACCCAAGCTCTCCCCTTTGTATCCCAATTCACATTAATTGGATTGGCAATCATAGGGTCCGCCGCAAACAGATTAATGTCATAACCATCAGATAAATGAAAAGCGGCTAATTCTTGGTCAATATTTGGTTCTGGAACAAAAGCAGGCACTTCATCTTCTGGGTAATTTCTAGGAGGCGACCAAGGCTTGATTAATTCAATTTCTATATCATACCTTTGACTCGCTAATAAACGATTAATCTCTTGTTCTTTCTCTTCCACCAATTGATGCAAATCGTCCATTTCGTACGCTAAATGCCCCATCTCATGACGGCGAAAGAGGTATATATACGCTTCATTTAAAGGCTGTAATCGATAGCGGTGTAGGCGATTTTTTTCTTGAATCGTTGCCAGTAATCGGGCATCTTCTAACGAATCTTGTCTTAAATTTATCCAAGAAATAGTATCTTGATTTTTTGAATACAATTCGCCATTAATAAAAATAGCAACAGGGTTATCTGAATGCACTTTACCTTTATACAACATTTTTTCTGGCTGCACATTAAAACTAACGCCATTTACCGTTTTCACCCAATCCATTGTTTCACAATCAGTTGTATTAAGGATAGCCGCATCTTCCGCTAATTCAATAGTAAAATGCGCTGAATTTTTAATCCCCAATTTATTCAACAATATTTCACTCATCTTTTCATAACCAGCTTGATTTAATTGCACCCCATTTTCCGTATAGACTTGTTGAGTTGGGTCAATAACTAATTCGTCATATAAATTCACAAATAGATGTCCTCTTTCTTGAGCTTCTGCCGCTATAAAATCCGCTGCTTTTTTTAATCTGCTATTTGGCAAACTAACGAGCCGTCCAAGTGCTATTTCCTGTTTGGGCGGAGCGACCAATATTAATTTAATGCCTTTACCTTCTGCGTACGCTAATAGTCGCTGATAGCCACTTGTAAATAATTCAAATTCCCTATCATTTATAGCATTAGCTGCTTCGCTACCATAGCCAATAATTAGCGTCTTAGGTCCAGCAGCTTCTATATGTTCTAGTAACACTTTTGCCCCAAATCCTTCTTCCGCTGAAGGTGGTTTCCAAGACCTTGTATTTTGAGCAGACCCAAATTGCGCTCTGGCGAGACCATATATATCATCCGCTGGCCAACCTATGTTTCTCAAACTGACGCTACCGTTTGGAAAATGCTGTAGTAAAGCCTTTTCAAAATAGCCATAGTTTTCCATACTAGAAATAAGCGTACCACCTATTAAGGCTATTTTTTGGACGTCTTTTTTTGCTAAAAGGGATTGGTTGCCTTGTTCCTTTTCGGATTGGCAGGCAAAAAAGCAGAGACAGCATAATAGGGCAAAAAATCGTAGATTCATTTTATTAAGGTTACCTTTTTTATAAATAGGAAATCCAAGGTAAAAAAAATCAAGTCTTTTAATCGTAAAATGGATATATATTTAATCAAAATTAAGCTTTAGCCTAATAAATAAGCATAGTTAAGCAGAACGTATCTCAAAATTTTTGGAATTAATATTCGAGTTTTGAGATACGTTTATTAGCACGCTACATTATCTAGAATTAAAGAGATATCATTTTTTTTATCATGAATAGAAATTCATTAAATAACTGACCAATTAAAAGCAGAAGTCAATAATTAAAATACTTTACAAAAACAATCCCCTATATTTGTTATCAAAAACAGCGATGCTCCTTACTTTCCTATTTACTATACTCCTAGGTCAAATTACCACTAGTCACCCCGTACAAAACGAAAATTATATAGTAGCCCATTTCAACGCTCCCCTATCCAAAAACTGGAAAGGTAGACACGCCAACTTCAAAGACATTTATCAAATTAAAACCGAAAACAACAACCAATACCTATCCGCCAAATCCATCAATTCTGATAATTTAATTGTTAAAGAAATAGCAGTCGATTTAGTAAAATATCCGTATTTAAATTGGAAATGGCGAGCCAATCATTTACCAAAAAATGGTAATGAAAGTGTCAAAAAATATTGTGATGCGGCAGCCTCTGTAGCTATCATTTTAAATACCAATCGCTTTTTCCCAAAAACGATTAAGTATTCTTGGTCTACTACTTTGAAAAAAAATAAGGTAACAGAAAGTCCTTTTGCCTTTTGGCCTGCGCAATGTGACGTTAAAATATTGCAAAGTGGGGCAGAAAATGCAGGGCAATGGCAAACTGAAAAAGTAAATATTCTAGCGGATTATAAAGAATTTTACGATTTGACTAAAGTGGATTCAAAGATTGTTTATGCTATTGTTATTATGACGGATTCCGATAATACGCAAAGTTTATCGGCAGCGGATTATGATGCTATTTATTTTTCTAAAAACTAGAATTATTTGGGAATGAGAGTGATGGGGTCATGAGAGTTGTGAGGGAATGAGGTGATGAGGTAATAAGGGTAATGAGGTTTATAATAAGTTCTCAAAATGGTTGGTCTAAATGCAGATTCAATGAATTCATCGGTACATGGAGCATTTACGATTGATGCAGCTAAACTGATAATTTCACCTACTCCTATCATTAGAGCGTCAGATAAAAAATTAAGGTTCTTTGACAATTTTTGCATTGCTATCAATCACGAAGTGATTAAACTATAATAACTCCGTATGAAATGCGGAGAATGCTGGCAGATTCGAGTCTCACAATCCTGAAAGGATTGAACTTGTGCAAAAATTG
>CALFWI010000421.1 GCA_937928615.1 uncultured Saprospiraceae bacterium
TAAACAACCAGTTGTAAAGGGAAAAGCGGTAGAAAATGGGTCATGATTTTACAGTTGCCCGTTGCCAATTACCAGTTTGTCCGTTTGCTCGTTTTAACTGGCAACTCGTAACTGGCAACTGGCAACGGTATTATTTATTAAGCCAGCCTTTAAAATGTTTAGTATTCGCAGAGCTAACGATAATATCTCGTTTAGCTTTTGGCAATAAGTCAACTTTTAGTCGGCTTTTGGATACACCAGTAATCGTATGAATAGCGTCAAAATGCGCAATAAAACTTCGATTTAATCGGAAGAAAATTTTAGGGTCTAAAATTTCCTCTAAATCACTTAATTTATAATCGACGATAAATCGGTTGCCCTCTTTATTGATTAAATAAACGTAGCGATCTTCTCCCTCAAAAAAGGCAATTTGGTCGATGGTTAAACTTTTAATTTTATCTCTTCTAGTCACCAAAAACCGTTGCTGATAAGCCTTTTGAGGTTGCGTCATCATCGTTTGCAATTGGGTATAATCCACCTTTGCAACTTGAGTCGATTTAAATTTTTCTATACTCGCAGCCAATTCCTCTTCATCAATTGGTTTCAGGAGATAGTCAATACTATTCACCTTAAAGGCTTTCAAAGCATATTTATCATACGCCGTGGTAAAAATAACGGGCGTGGTAACTTTAATTTGTTCAAAGATTTTAAAACTTAAATCATCTGCTAAGTGTATATCTAAAAAGATTAAATCCGCCTGATTATTTTGCAGCCATTCTACGGTTCTTTTGACCGATTCTAGTTTGGCTAAAATTTCAATCTCAGGGGCAATATTGAGCAATAAATGTTCTAAATTGTCCCGAGCATGTTTTTCGTCTTCTACTAGTATGACTTTCATAAAATGAAAAAATGAGTGAATCCCGAAAATCGGGACAAGTTGAGTGAATGAGAAAATAAATGAATGAGAAAATGAGTGAATGAATAAGATAAATCATTTACATCACTCTTTTTTCAAGCATTTACTTTTTGTGTTTTAAGCAATTTTTAGTTAATATTTTTTATTTTGCTGTTCTAATACTTCCAAATAATAACTTTTTTTCAATATGAAATGTCAAAAAAAATTATTCAGCCTACCAGACGACTTAATTTACTTGAACTGCGCCCGTAGAGGACCACAAAGTAAAAAATTGGAAGCCCTTGGTTTGAAGGCAGTTAGTCATCAATGCAATCCTAATTATTATAGCAATGCCGATTTCTTTGGTTTACCACAGCAAATTAAACTCGCTTTCGCTGATTTAGTTCAAGTAGAAGATTCGGATAGCATTGCTATTATTCCTTCTACTTCTTACGGTCTAGCAAATGTAGCGAATAATTTAAACCTAAAAAAAGGAGAAAAAATTATTATTGTCGGCGAGCAATTCCCTAGTAATGTTTATCCGTGGATGAACGAGGTTGAAAAAGTCGGTGCAACGTTAGAAATTGTGTCCCCTCCTACCCTAGTCAATCGAGGTCAAAATTGGAATGAAGCTATCTTAGCCGCTATTGATGACCAAACCAAAATGGTCGCTGTCGGGAATGTTCATTGGGCAGATGGTACCCTATTTGATTTAAAAGCCATTCGTGCCAAAACCAATCAACACGACGCACTTTTGGTCATTGATGGAACCCAATCAGTCGGTGCACTACCATTTTCGGTAAAAGAAATTCAACCAGATGCCTTAATTTGCGGCAGTTATAAATGGATGTTGGGCCCCTATTCTTTGGGCGTCGCTTATTATGGACCTGCCTTTGATCAAGGAGAACCCATTGAGCAAAATTGGATTAATCGGTTAAATAGCGATGATTTCACCAATTTGGTCAATTATCAGCCCTTATATCGACCAAAAGCCAATCGGTATTCTATGGGAGAGCAGAGTAATTTTATCCTCGCTCCGCTGTTATTAGCTGCCATTGGTCAATTAAATGATTGGGGAGTTGAAAATATTCAGCAATATTGTCGTACTATTACAACAAATGCCGTAGCAGAATGGCGAGATATGGGCTTAAATATAGAAGCGGACGCATGGAGAAGTCATCATTTATTTGGCATTCGATTAAGCGACCAATTTGATGGCGATGTTTTGAAACAACAATTAGCCAAAGAAAATATTTCTGTTTCTTTTAGAGGAGATGCCATGCGGGTTTCCCCTAATATTTATAATGAAGCATCCGAAGTGATGAAATTAGTAGATTGCTTTAGAAAAGCTAGAAAAACGAAGCAATTTTCAATTTAAAATTTTCAAAAAACGTTTGAAAATTGAAAATTTTAAATTGAAAATTGAAAATTGACAACTCAATGTTCGATATAGGATTTATACCAATCAGTTTATGGGATTTTCTCGACGTTTTTATCGTCGGCTATCTTATCTTTCGCATTTACAAATTGCTGAGTGGTTCTGTAGCGTTCAATATTCTGTTGGGCGTTATTCTGCTCTATATGACTTCGTGGTTGGTTGGGGCTTTAAAAATGGACATGCTGAATACCATTTTAACCCAACTCAAAGAAGTCGGTATTATTATCATTATTATTATTTTCCAACCAGAAGTTCGGCGATTTTTATTGCTAGTGGGTAATACCACCCTAAAAGGGCGTTCTAATTTTTTTACTAAAATATTAGCTAAAGACCAACATAACAGAGAACAGCAACAGATTCATATTGAAGCCATTAAAGGGGCTTTATTAAAAATGAGTAAAAAGAAATTGGGTGCACTCATTGTTTTGGCAGACCGATTGAATGTAGAAACTTATGCGCATTCTGGTACCATTATGGGTGCAGAATTAAGTCAGCAATTATTGATGAGTTTATTCCAAAAAAATAGCCCTTTACATGATGGTGCGGTGTTAGTATCAGAAGATAAAATTCAAGCAGCAGGTTGTATTTTACCTGTATCCAAAAGTACTAAATTACCTCGAAGTGCGGGCTTGCGGCATCGAGCAGCAGTCGGTGTAACGGAAGAAACAAGTATGAGCACCTTTATTGTTTCTGAAGAAACGGGGAGTATTTCTTTTGCTAAAGATGGGAAATTGGTTCGGCGATTGTCTGAAAAAAAATTGTCTGATTTATTGTTGGAGCATTACAATTGACAAGATGACAAGATTATGCTGGATTTACAGGATGTCGATAGGTCGTAAAAACTAGACTGCTATCCATAAATTTGATGTATTCGATGATAATCAACCATGTATATACTTAAAGACTACCTAAATACACGTCCTACAAAATCCTGTTAATCTCAAAAATCCTGTCATCCTGTAACCAAAAAAGCAGGCGCGCAGCCTGCTTCAAAGAAATCACCGTGGTTAAAAAATAAGTTACAAGATGACAAGATTATGCTGGATTTACAGGATGTCGATAGGTCGTAA
>CALFWI010000422.1 GCA_937928615.1 uncultured Saprospiraceae bacterium
ATGAGGTAATGAGGTTTATGAGATCATAAATAGTAGCGTTTTAATCTAGACTCCTCCTCATTCCCTCATTAATCTTCTTCACCCATTACCCAAAAAAGTGTCGATTATAGCTATAGAATTATTTACTTCCTCTGTTTCTAACAGATTATTGGTAAATTTATCCTTTTTGCAGGGAACAGCAAAAGAATTCCTTTGATATATGTTTAATTTATACATTTATGGCATTTGCAAATTATTTAGTAGATTTAATACGACGTATCACTCCTTCCTTTGGCAGTCAACTGTCACATATCACTACTTATACCAGAGAATTACCCATCAATTTGGATAGAATGTATGAAAATGCCATTGATTGGGAACATTTGCCTTTTTTGCATAGCTCTACTTTTTCGGAGATTGATGTCTTAGAATCGGGAGATTGGGGCTGGAAAGCCAACGCATTTTTAACCCCTAAATCTACCTTTAATAGCATGCTTTTAGAGCTAAGATTAGACCGCAATAAAAATAGGTGGATTACTAAAACCTTGGCTGGATTCGGAAAAGGTACGGAAATATGGACACATGCCATTCCTTTAGGGCCTAATAAAATAAAGGTAATTGTAGATTTTTATGTACCTAAATTGCCTGCATTTTTAAAAGCTAAATATGCAGGTCAGTACAATGCCTTATATGCACAATTATACGATGAAGATTTATGGATGATGGCCCGTCGGCAAGCGCAATTGAATAAATTGGACAAAGCTAAAACGACCGCTCCTGAGACCACTAAAGTGTTAGGAAAATTGGGCGAACTCAAAGCACAGTTACCCTTTACTTTTGAATTCAATCATCAAACTTATCGTTTAGTAGAATTAGCAGACACCCTTGTCGCACATACGCTGTCTTGTCCCCATATGCTAGGGCCTTTGCAGGATGCGGATGTCCAAGGAGGTATTTTGGTTTGTCCTTGGCATGGCTATCAATTCGATTTAAAAACGCGCAAATGTATTAGTGGGCAACGGTGTAAATTGGCGCCTGCTCCGTTGATTAGAATTGATACGGATAAGATGGAAGTTATTGCTTTGATAAATAATCGGTAATTGGTTGATTCTGTTAAAAGTTAATTTCCAAAAAAACAAGTAATTATTCCCATTAATAGTGTTTAGTATATCGTAGCTTGGAAATTCATTTCCTAGAAAAATACTCCTTGGAAATGAATTTCCAAGCTACGAATGTCAACAAAACCCTAACCGACATTATTCATTTAAAAACCACTAAATCTATTATTTCAATCCGTTGGGAATCCTAATCCGTTGGGCTTTCAAAAATATGTCTCAACAAATTTATATCAATTTATTAGCTGACGCATTAATAATCTTCTCGCATACTTTCCCCCATTGGATGGACAAAAGCTTTTTTGACCAATTTCGGTTTGCTTAATACCTTGTAAAAGGCTTCCATATATTTCACCATTCTTTTGCGTTCACCTTTTGGTAAATAGTCAAAATCCTCGACCGTCTTTATCAATTCCGCTTTTTTTGCATGGAACAAGGCCAAAACAGGGGCTAACTCTTCCATTTTCTTTTTGTGTCCCAGAAAATAGCGGTCGGTAATCGTTCTTACGGGCAAAGAACTATTGGGTATGGCATAATTCGTACTCACCATTCCAGAAAAATCAAAATCATAAGCTATCGGAATCATCTCCCCACTCTCTAAACTAATAATTTCACAATTTCTACAAGTGGGCAATAGCCAATCTGTATTCCCAATAAAATATTGAAAGACTTGAAATAAGGTATAATCATAGGTCGACAAATGAACAGGTTTCATACATTTGGCGTCACTCATCACCGCATCTACTCTATCAATTAATTCTTCTCGATGCTCGATTAGAAAACCTTTGGTCGTAATTGGGGCAATGTTATCTAAGGAATCTTTTATTTCTAAATCAATTAATTGCACCCTTAAACTCTGGTCGGTCAAAACATTATTTAGTTTATACACCAAATATTCTTTGAGTACATATTTTTGAAAATTGTTGCCTAATTTACAAGGATAAACCAACTTGAATTCGTTATTCTTATTCAGCTTTCGAGCCTTTAGCGCTTTCTTCGGATACTTTAATTTTAAAGGCGGATTATCACATTTTTGGCTTCTATATTTTCCTCTGGTTTTTAATTGAATATTATCTGTCCAAACAACCCCATCATCAAATGTAATGGTCGCTACTGCTTGCTGATAATTCATCATTCGACGGTCATCAAACAACATTTTCAAGTCCATTTCTAGCGCTACCTTTGGTAATTTCTGGGTCACTAATACATCTAAAAGGCTTTCTTTTTTAGGTTTAGTAGGCTGCTCTTTTTGAGCCTGTGCTCGTAAGGAATGGCTACAGATAAAAAGTAATAGAATAAGGGATAATTGGAGTCGTTTCATGATTAGCTATCTTCGTTTTATTAGATTTAAACACAAAAATAGCTTCTTTGGTAAGATTCAGCCGAAGATATTTGACTATTCGTCCTAGTTGGTACGTTTGTTAGCGAGATAATGTCCTATTTGTTATCCAAAACTATTTAATAAGTACTATGACAAAAATAAACTAACCTCTTTTTTCACCACGGAGATACAGGGTTCATAGAGAACATCTAGATTTTTGACGAGTGTAGCTTACGTCTAAGGAAGGCTTTATCCATGTTATCCTATCAAGTCCAAAACCTTTCCCAAATGTTCCCATTTTAACTGCTACTTTTACAATTTTGGGTTTAAATGCTTGGTAAACAAATATTCCTTCTTTATCAAAATCTGCAAAAATTATTTTGTTCACTTGTTTTATTTTCTTCTTGACATCAAATAGGTGAATATAGATGCCAAATCACCGAAGTAAGTTTGCTCATTCTGCACTATGCATTCTTTATCTTCACCGAATTTATCATTCATAGTTCATCATTTATCATTATATTAATGTTTACTCCGCAATAATCGCCCATATTTTTTCGTGCCCAAATCCGCCACAAAACCATTCGCAGAACCAAACACTTCTTCCCCATTAATCAATACATGATTCACCACTCCATCAGAACGCTTAACATACCGATAAGCGCCTTTCAAACTAGGATGATAATCTTCAATCGGTTCTTCTGTTAAATGAGAATTTAGCTTAGTAGGGTCAATCACACAAACATCCGCCCGTCGCCCAACTTCCAATGACCCCGCATCTAAGCCTAGCCAATCGCAAGGCATTTTGGTCAATCGATGAATCGCTTTTTCTATCGGTAATATTTCAGGATAATCTAAGGCTTGACGTAGCGCTTGCAGCGAACCATCATGGAATGCCATATTGACATTATGCGCGCCAGAATCATTAAAACCAGGAATTGTCGCAGGGTGCGCCAATAATTGTACCCGTATTTTATCTCGGTGATTGGCAGCCGTACATTTCCAAATTAAATCGGTATCGTGGGTAACAATCAAATCCATAAAATAATCTAGTCCTTCCAATCCTTTTTCGGCAGCTAATTCATGAAATGTTTTACCAACTAAAGTAGTATCAGGCGCTTTGGTCACCGTCATTTCTTGTAATAAACGAGGAAAAACAGACGTTCCTTTATGATGCCAATCCTTTTTAAACCATTTTCTAAATGTAGGGTCTTGAAAAGCTTTTTTACGTTCCGCAGGCGTTGCCCCAATCACTTCCACCATTGACGGAAATTCTTCAAATAAAGGCGTAATCGGACCTTCTCCATAATTTAAAAAGGGCATTGCTAAAGCTTGAAAACGCATATCTGCATTGAACAACTTTTTGCCTATCATTGCGCCTTTAGTGACCAATTTATAAATACTTTCATCAGATTTTAAATCCATTGCCGCTACCACCGTCGTCTTCAATGGCTTTCTAAAAATACCCGAACTCATTCTCATTAAATGAACGCCCGACATTTTATCCAATGCATTTGGAGTAGCTTGTAACACTCGATTATGCTTCCGCAAAACATTGGCTAACGTTCGGTATTCTTTGACCGAAGCTTGTTGAGAAGGTACGGAAGTCCCCTTATATTCGTCCGTAAAAACGCCTGCCCAACGGTGAAAAGGCAGCATATCAATCGACATGCCTAAATAACCTGCCTCCATTGCCTCCTCCAAATAACTATTCATTTTTGCTTGCTCCGCCTTCGTCGCATTCGGACTTTTAAAACTCCGTTCTACGCCCATTGCCGCTATCCGAAGATTAGAATGACCGACAAAACTCGCCACGTTTGGCCCCATCGGTAATTTTTCTAAATGCTCGTAATATTCCGTTAAACTATTCCAGGTAATCTTATCTTTTATCCA
>CALFWI010000423.1 GCA_937928615.1 uncultured Saprospiraceae bacterium
GCCGCATCTAAATTTACATTAGGTTGCGTTACGCCAAACTTATCAATTCTATCTTTTAATCGCTTAAAAGTTAAATTAACAGTTTCATCTGCTTTTGTTCGTAGAATTCTAGTCATTTCACCTAGAGAAGTTTCAAAGTTGATTTCTTCTCTCAAAGCAGCGTTTTTCTGAAGGATAGACGCTAATTTTTGAGCGTCACCACCTGCTGCTTGGAATTCTCTAACGAATAAAGTAATATAATCTGATTGAGTATTTTTTTGTGCAATGGATGCATTTTCTAACGCTTTTAAAAAAGTGGGGTCTTTGCTATCTTTGGCCAGAGTCCTCATGAACTCCCTTAAATCAACTTGTAGGATTACACTCATTCCTCCCTTCAAATCCAAGCCATAGTTTAATTGGCTTCCTTTTAATTCTTGGTAGGTAAAATCTTTCAGCAACGGAATGCTGAAAATCACTTCACTAGACATAGAGTCTAGGTACGATGTCATGGCGAAACGCTCTTTTTCGTCTTGCTCTTCCTCTGGGAAGTTTGCTGCGAAATTCTTAGCGTATTCTGCTGCGTTTGAATCTACTCTTTGAGTAGGTAACACCAATAAAAATTGGTACAAACAAACTGCAATCATGACAATCAAGAAAAAACGTACTGTTCCTTTTCCTTGCATGATAAAATACTTTTTTAAAAGTTGAAAAGTTAAAAGCGGATAACTTTTCGGTTAAATAAAATTGTTAGAAAAATACTATAAAATAAGATATATAAAATAAACTTTAGCTATAAAGCCAATAGTTTATTTTATATAAGGAATATTTATTTGGCTAAAATTGCGCAAAGATACGTTTTTTACCGTAATAGACCAATTTTGTTGCATTGGGAATGAAGAGAGAATTATTAATAAAATCAAATAACTTTTCTTTTACTATCTATTCCATTAATAATCAAGCCAATTTAATGAAAATGACTGCTGTTTTTTATAGTTAATAAAGGTAGGTGTTGACAATCAGTTATTTAGTGATAGTGGCTTTTTGATTTAAGTTTTAAGCGGAAATATTTTTTAATCAAAAATTAAATAAACAAATTGCCAAAATAGAAAAATAGTTGTTTTCAAGTAAGGACGGTATCAAAACATAAAATGTAAAACTAGCTATGAAATTTATTTACCATTTAATCATTAAAATTTCTATCATTTCTCACCTTAAATGAGCATAAATTTGGCTTTAAGTGATTTGTCGGGATGAAATTATCTAGAACGATAAATTTTTAACTGGTCAAATAAAATAGGGTTGTTTTTTAGTTCAAATTCTGGAAATAGTTCCTTCAACAAGTAGGGTAGCTTTAGCACTATCATTTCATTCATTGTAGGAAGCACACTCGATATTTTCTGTATCTTTTTGCAGATAAATTGCACTACCTGCCAACGTAAAACCAAGCCACATAGGGTATAAGCCTGATTCCCAAGTAGCTCCTTGCAAAATAAAAGTAGCACCTGTTAGAAAGGAGAAACATCCAATAACTAAAGCAACTCTATTTGGAGATTTTAATTTTTTCATTTTCCTTGATTTAAATAAAAATAAGTCTATTCTGGAACTAAAATTACCTATTTTGGTTGTTCCTCTTTTAAATTTTTCTACAAGGCGACTTAATTTAAGGATGAATCCCTTTCATTATCCTATCTTTGTGCTTTCACTACAAAATGGCTTCCGAAATAATGAGCAAAACTGCTGCTGAAAATCCACTAACACAAGAAATCCTGACAGAAAGTATTTGGAAATTAATGGCAAAATTCTCTTTGCCTGCTATTATAGCTATGTCTATCAATAGCGTTAATACTTTCGTAGACGCACTTTTTATTGGGCAATATGTGGGGCAAGATGCTTTGGCAGCTGTTTCTTTGGCTTTCCCGTTGACCATGATTACCAATGGTATTTCTGCTATGATAGGGATTGGCTCTTCTTCTCTACTAAGTAGAGCGATTGGTGCTAATGAGGAAGCTATTCAACGCAAGATGTTTGGTTTGGTAACGGTTTTAAGCGTTTTATGCTGTACTATCTTAATGGCAGTTGGGCTATACTTTGCAGAAGACTTGATTGGTTTAATGGGAGGGACTGGTGAAATTCAAGCAATGGGTGCTTACTATTATCGTATTTTAATGGTGGGTGCTTTTTTTAGAACTTATGGAGTTGTCTTAAATGTATTGATTCGGGCGGAGGGAAAAATTAAAGCTGCGATGACTTATTCCATCATTGCTACCTTATTAAATATCGTTTTAAACCCTTTATTCATTGCTTATTATGGATGGGGAGTTGCAGGGGCAGCTTGGTCTACGAATGTAGCCATGTTACTCTTTTCAATTATTGGTGTCTGGTATTTTGTTAAAGGAAAAACGAATTATAAAGTAGATTTTAGTTATTGGGGCTTAGATAGACAGATGTTGAAGCCGATTTTAAGTGTCGGTGTTTCTGCTATGATGCTGCAAATTATGTTTGTCATTCAACAAGTTTTTGTGTTTCGTTCCATTGTTCACTATGGTTCGGATGACCCGAATGAAGTGTATAATGCCAATTACCACGTGGCGGTTATAGGAGCGAATTACAGAATTATGATTTTGATGTTAATGCCCATTTTTGGTTTTTCTCAAGCTATGGCACCTGTCGTAGGTATTAATTATGGGGCCAAAATATATGATCGGGTAAAATCTTCTTTTTCTATTTTTACCAAAGCAGGTACCTTTTTCTTGTTTTTTCTATGGGCTTTAGAAATGTTGTTCCCTGAAGTAATTTTAGGCTGGATGTTACCTGACGCAAATCTACGGTCACAAGATATTCTAAACTTTAGAATACAAATGGCAACTTACCCTGTTTTTCCTTTCTTCTTTATGGGGACTACACTTTTCCAATCTATAGGAAATGCCAAAATAGCAGGCTATATGCTTGTCGCTAGGGAATTAATCTTATTTGTCCCCTTGGTTTTATGCTTACCTTATATATATGGCATCGATGGCATTTATCACGCCATTGCCCCAACGAATTTAATTGTGTTTGTCGTTACCCTTTTTCTGATACGAAGAGAGTTTAGAAAATGGACAAGACCAGACTTTCAAGTAGATGCGGTAGGGTAGGGCGCTATTTTTTGAATTCTGAATAGAGGAGCGGTACTCAAATCCTAAATAATCTTGTCATCTTGTAAAAAATAAGAAGCAAGTCCGATATTTATTAAGTTTAAAAAACTGGATACGTGCAGCATTAACAAAATCAGTTAATGTTATAAAATCCTGTTATTACTTAATGTTACCGGACTCCTTCTCTAACATAACCTCGGTTAGATTGGGACGTCATATAAAAGTAAAACAACAAATTGCAGATTTGAAAAAGGAAGAATTATTTTTGATTCCTTTAATTTTAGAAAGGTTAATCAATAAATAATTCCTCCGATGATTAACTATTGTTAATCATAGATTCATTATCACTTGTAAAAATGGTAATGGTGTTTAGCTAAAAGTATTTTTAAATTTTATAGGTAGTAATTGAGGACTTTTATTTTGGGAGGATAGCCTTATATTATTTTTTATTTATTCAAAGATGAACTTATCTTAGCTTAAACACCACCAAAAAATAAGCTTGCTGTGACAAAGAAAAATAGGTTCTTTTTTGCGATTCAGAAAAAATAAGACGGAATCAAATTAGTATTGAAAAGTATATAATATAAGCCTTATGCTTTTAAAGGTTATAAATCAATATATTGTATATGATATTACTGTATATTTTTACTTTTTTTTTATCACCTTATCTGAGATAATTGAAAAGTGTGACTAAAATATAGTTTCATAAACAATGGAAATTTGAATTTTTTTAAAAAAAATAACTTAAAAATAGAACTTTACCTTTTTATTTTTGACAAATAATAGCAAATACTTTTTTTGTTAGACGGTATAATTTTGTTGATTTTTAAAATAAAAAATGGTTGATTTATTCCATTAAAAAATATTATTGGTTTTATTTCAAATAGGCTAATGTTTCTTTCCTTTTAATTGGTTGTAATCGAATATCTACAAAAAATACTTATTATAAAAAATGACTTAATGATTGCAAAAAAGCCAGATAATTCTGTAGTTTTGCAAAATGAAAATGGCTTGTTTAAATTTATTTATTAAAATTTAGCCTTTTTTTAGCAAATAATAATCCTGTCTACATACCACTTACGCGAAAAATAGCTGTGAAAAACAGCTCACTTCCTCCTACGAACATCTATAAACCGATAAGTTATTAAATCCCTTTTAATCGATTTTAAGACTGTAACAAACAAACTTTACAATAATTTAAGATTTATTTTTTATTAAAGTTAACCAACAAATTGAAATTTGTGCTAAACTTTTAAGAAAAGTACCAGAGGTTGTTTGAATGATACACTAACCGATTTTCAAGAAATATGATTGATGAATTAGTTATTCATGTGTTTTATTACACTGAGCCTTAACCAACTATTTCCCAATCAGATACTCAATACTTTTTTTACATTAAAAAACAATTTTGCTTGATGAAAAAGTTAATTTTTACACTATTAGCTATCACAATGGGCTTAACATCTTACGCCCAAACAACCCTCAAAGGGTCAGTCATTGATGATGAGTCCAATGAGGCTTTAATTGGTGCATCTGTTTTAGTCGCTGGTACAAGTACTGGTACAATTACAGATATTGATGGTAACTTCTCTTTAGAAACAGATGCTACTTCTGGAACACTTGAGATTTCTTACACAGGATATGAAGCGATGAAACTAACTTTCGATGGTTCTACTGACTTTGGTCAAATGTCAATGGGGGTGAATGCTTTTGGTTTAGGTGAGGTAGTCGTTACAGGTGTAATGGATATCGTACAAGACAGAAGAACACCTGTTGCTGTATCTACAATTACAACTGCTGAGATTCAGGCAAAAGGCGGAAACGTTGAATTTCCTGAATTAATGAAATCTACGCCTTCTATCTACGTAGCTAACCAATCTGGTGGTTACGGAGATTCTGAAGTATTTACAAGAGGTTTTGACCAAACAAATACGGCATTCTTATTAAACGGACAACCTATTAACGGTATGGAAGATGGTAAGATGTACTGGTCTAACTGGTCTGGTATGACGGATGTTGCAACTGCTGTACAAGTACAAAGAGGATTAGGTTCTTCTAAGTTAGCGATTTCTTCTGTTGGTGGTACGACGAATATTATCATGCGTCCAACTGCTCAAAAGAAAGGTGGTTCTATTGCTTATTTATTAGGTAATGATAATTATAATAAAGTTACGGCTAGTTATAATACTGGAATGATGAATGATAAATTCGGTGTTTCTGTATTATTTTCTCATTGGCAAGGTGATGGCTGGGCTGACGGTAACGAAGGTCAAGGTCAAAGTTATTTCATTTCTGCTGGTTATAAAGCAAATGATAGAAATACTTTCAGTTTCCTATTAACTGGTGCTCCACAATGGCATAATCAAAACTTTAGAAAGAGAATTTCTAGTCACTTTAATGATGCAGGCGAGTTTAATATTAAGTATAATAATAACTACGGTTTCTTAAATGGTGAATTAATCACTTCAAGAAGAAACTTCTACCATAAGCCAGTTGCTAACTTAAACTGGGAATTCAATATTGACGAAAAGACGCAGTTTTCTACTGTATTATACGGTTCTTGGGGTCGTGGTGGTGGAACTGGTGGTATTGGCCAGAGCAGCAATCGTTCTTTTACTTCTGAAGGACTATGGGATTTTGATGCTATTCAAGCGGCTAATATCGAAGATAATGGTTCAGAGGAATACGTGTTAAGAGCTTCAATGAATAATCACTCTTGGTATGGTGCTGTTTTGAATTACCAAAAAGAGTTAACAGATAATGTTTCTCTTAGTTTAGGAGCAGATTTAAGAACTTATCACGGTGATCATTTCCGTCAAGTAGCTAATTTATTAGGTGCGCCTTCTTACTCTCAAAGAGCTTCTACAAGATATCCTGCTAGAGATGTAACAGCTGTATTTAGCCCAGGTCCATGGTCTTCTTTAACTAAGTTTGCGGAAGGAGATGAGCGAATTGCTTATAATAACGAAGAAACTATCAGTTACGGTGGTGTTTTTGGTCAAGTAGAATATTCTAACGATAAGATTTCTGTTTATGCGCAAGGTGCATTATCTAACCAATCTCATGTAAGATTTGAAATCTTTAATGAAACTAGAGATAACGAAGAGTCTGAGAAAGTAAATAACATGGGGTATAACTTAAAGACAGGAATTAGTATCTCTCCTGATGCTAATAACAGTTTTTATATCAATACAGGTTATTATCAAAGACAACCTTTTCACGATAATATCTACTTGAATTTCTCTAACTTTGTAAACCCAGTAACAGAAAATGAAAAGATTTTCGGTTTAGAAGGTGGATGGAAATATGCTAATAGAAATTTCTTAGCGAACGTTAATGTTTATAGAACTTCTTGGAAAAACAGAACGAATACTTCTGTAATTGATGTTGATGAAGAAGTAGATGGTCGAGTATTTCCTAATGGTGGGTTTATTAACTTGACGAACTTAAATCAATTACACTCTGGTATTGAAGTTGATTTCAAATATAATTTGAGTAGCAAGGTTACGATTAAAGGGTTCACTTCTTTAGGTAGCTGGAAATATGCAGACAATACAATTAGAGATGTATATGATGATGAAAGAAACATCGTTTCTTCTTCTCCAGATTTAGATGTAGATGGCATTCACGTTGGTGGTGCTGCACAAACTACAATTGGATTAGGTGCAGATTTAAAATTAGTAGATGGTTTGAAATTAGACGTTGACTACTTATTCTTTGATAAATTATATTCAAGAATTGGTGCAGGAACAGATGAATTAGAGTTACCTTCTTACGGAATAATGGACTTAGGTTTAAGTTATAACTTTAACTTATCAAATGGTAAATTATTGACTTTCCGAGCAAATGTATTTAATGCTTTAGGTAAGGAATATATCTCTATTTCAACAAGTTCTATTCCTGCTAGTGCTAACGAATCAGAAAACTGGAATGGTGTGAACATGGGTAACTTTGTTGCTTTTGGTAAAACTAGAACTTGGAATATTTCTGCTCGTTATTCTTTCTAATTACAAGATGACAGGATTATGCAAGATTCAACAGGATTTTTAAATAGGTCTTGTCCTTGTTCCTAATTTTAGGATATAAAAAAGAGGTAAATGACTTTCGAGTTGTTTGCCTCTTTTACGTAACATAGCTCTCTGAGCGGTGAATTAGGTAAATCTTCTATAGGCGTGGTACAACTCGAAGAGTTGTGCTACTTTTGATATTATTATATTTTATAAAAAATTACCAACTGGCAAAAAAAATCTTAATAATCAGATTCAGCTCTATCGGAGATATTGTTCTAACTTCTCCTGTCATTCGCTGTTTGAAATTGCAAATAGGCGCAGAAATTCATTACTTAACAAAGCAACCATTTGTAACTCTTTTAGAAAATAACCCACATGTTTCTAAGGTGTTTGCCATTGAAAAAAGAGTAGGGGAGGTGTTGCCTATTTTGCGACAAGAAAAATATGATTATATCATTGACCTTCACCATAATCTTCGCACTTTTTTAATTAAATGGCGTTTACCTTTTGTGAAAAGCTATGCCTTTAAAAAATTGAATTTTGAAAAATGGCTATTGACCAATTTTAAAATTAATCGACTGCCAACCACACATATTGTAGATAGATACTTGGAAACGGTGAAACCATTAGATGTCAAAAATGACGGAAAAGGGTTAGATTTTTTCTTAGGAACAGCTATACCAAATTCTAAAAATTTGGTATATTTAAAATCAACAACTTATATCGCTTTACCCATTGGCGCAGGTCGAAAAACCAAAGCACTCACTATCGAAAAAATTGTCAATATCTGCCAAAAAATAAACTGCCGTGTTGTTTTACTTGGTGGAAAGCAAGAAATAAAAAAAGCCAACTATATAGAAACTATTATCAAAGCAACGGAAGGAAAAGAAAACTTAGTTAATCTTGTAGGAAAATGCTCGCTCTTAGAATCGGCTGCTATTGTTAAAAATGCTAAAGTCGTTTTAACTGGAGATACTGGCTTAATGCATATTGCGGCGGCCTTTCACAAACCCATTATTTCTATTTGGGGGAACACGGTACCTGAATTTGGGATGACGCCTTATTATCCGAAAGGAATGGATTTGAATACCATTATGGAAGTGAAAGATTTGCCTTGTCGCCCTTGCTCTAAAATTGGGTTTGAAGATTGCCCTAAGGGGCATTTTAAATGTATTGAGCAATTGGAGGTAGCAACTGTTATTAAGCAAATTAAGGAATTGACTAAAAACTAATTGCTTTTAATACCCCATCTTTAGTAGCCTTCCATTTTATAAGGGCTGCCAAGGAATTAAGTGTCCTAAAACTTAATTCGGGTGTGTATAAATTTCCTGCTTCATCCAGCCCTAAAACAAAATTTTCGTAGTCTCTGATTTTATCGTAAAAAACGTGTTTTTTTCGTTCTTGTTGAAAGTAGTCTTGAAAGAAGTCATATTGCTTATCCGTTAAATGCCATTGCTCCTGAATATATCCTTTTTTAAGAATCGTTTCTTTCCATTGATTAGGTGTTGAATGGTGTGCTAATAAAACTAAATCAAAATTTAGCGTATCTAAAACCTTCCAAACCTTTTGTACTTCAGCTTTTTGAATAAATGACCAAGTGATTTCTGTTTGGGTATTCCAAAAATACAGGATGGTTGGTCGAGCTTGATGTGCTTGGCTTATCTGACTCAATAATTCTTCTCCTGTTCCATTTGATTGATAGAAGGTAGCATCTGGAGGATACTTGAAGGCTCTTTCTTCGTATAAGTAATTTTTTCTTTGTGCTATTTGTTGGAGGAGTAGACTATCTTTTATGGATGCTAAATATTGCGGAAGCCCGTTTTTTAAAAAACCTTGATTATTTCTAACTAAATGATTATCAATTTGCTGAGCAAGCGAAAGGTCTAAGGTTTTATTTTTGAAGTATTGTTTTAATTCATCAATTTCTAATTCAAAATAATTGCAATTCGGAAATTTTTTACAATCTTGATAAGGTTTGGTTTGCGCTAATTTAGCCATCAAATATCGTCGAAATAATTGTAAATAATTTTGATAATTTAGACTATTAATGGCGCTCGTATTGTTTACAGGAAAATCCTCCCAAAAATCAAAATAGCTTATCGGAAACCCTTCTTTTAATAAAGGGCTAAAATTATTGAAATGATACCTTTTAAAAGCATATTTCATATAATCCATCGCAATCCGATATTCGGAATGATGTTTTACCCAATTTGCTAAGACTGGACTATTTTTGGCCTTTTCTTCGATGAATTCATTTGTTAATCGTCGAATACGTTTGGTAATTTTAGCTCTTTGTTCTTTAAATTCTCTAGGAATGACATAGGGTAGGGTTGCTCTTAATTCTACTGCAAAACTATCCCTAAAAAGCTGGTCATAATTCGCTATTTGTTGGTTAAGTTCGGCATTGTCTCCACTAATCTGACAAGGTGATTGATTAGGACTTAGTTGATTATGGTAATCTATATCAACAATTATTTCATCTCCTGGGCGGACATACAGTGGTAAGTTGATGGGGCGACCATATTGTAATCGAACCTCTGTAGGTTTTTCTATCTTAATTAAGAATTGATAATTTCCTTCGTCGTCCGTTAAAGCTTGATGGTTTGGTACATCCAACCCAAATCGCATAGCATTAGACACTAAATTGATTTCTTTTCTTTTTTGAATAATTTCTGTACTATCTCTTCCTGTTATTCTATTCTTAGATAAAGGGAGATTGGTGATTTTTCCCTTAATAATAGTATAAGGTATTTCCTCAAGAGTAGGATTACCACAAGCATGGCAAAGTACTATTAACAAGAAGGGCAATAATTGTTTCATTTCAATGGATTTGGTAGTTCGACAGAGCTTTGTAGTGAGAAGATGTTGGTTTAACGAAAAATGGTGGCTGGCTGATACAAGAGAGATAGATCGCAACCTAATTTTTTATCATTAAAAAACCGTTTCTTTCTATGTTAAAAGGAAAATTCATAACTTATCTACTACAAATATTGAATTAAAAACTGCCTATCCTTCAGCTGCCTGCAAAATATTACTATGCTCTAAAGTTCTAAAATCCACGGGCGTAACCGAAGAAACACCCATTTCTTGCATGTGAACGCCATAAATAACGTCCACTGCTGCCATGGTTTGTTTATTATGCGTGACCACAATAAATTGAGAACGCTCTGCAAATTTTTTGATGATGTTATTAAATTTCTCAATATTGGCATCATCCAATGGCGCATCTACTTCATCAAAAATACAGAAAGGAGCAGGTTTTAATAGATAAAGCGCAAAGAGTAGGGCAGTAGCCGTTAAGGTTTTTTCTCCAC
Source organism: uncultured Saprospiraceae bacterium (assembly GCA_937928615.1). Classification (GTDB taxonomy): domain Bacteria; phylum Bacteroidota; class Bacteroidia; order Chitinophagales; family Saprospiraceae; genus JAFMDF01. Next base: position 10,438 of record CALFWI010000423.1, read on the forward strand.
CTGATAACTGGCTAATAGATTGTGGGCGTTTGCCTTTAGGTTTGGCGGTGATTGTAATGCGAGAATCTAGCGGGTTTTCTGGGTCTTCTAATACTAAATCACAAATATCATCTACGGTAAACAAACTCTGGAAAACTTCAATAAAAGCAACCCTTACTTTTTCAAAGGCTTCTAAGAATTGAGCAGTTGCGGTGGTTTCTATCTCTTTGATAGTCTCTAATAAAGATTCTTTAGCAGAAACGACATCGTCTCGTTGCTGCGTAATGGTGTCATACCGTTCTTTAATTTCATTATATGCCTCTACTGCCATCGGATTGATTTCTCCGTAATTATCCAAGCGTTTTTTTAGCTTATCTACTTTGCTTTGTAGTTCGTCTCGCTTGATGCCTTCCTTTGGTTCCATTTTAATCACCTCATTAATGGAGATTTGGAACTCTAATTTCATGCGCTCTCCGATGGAAGAAAGACTTAATTTTATATCGTTAAATTTATCTTTTAATTGGTTGATTAAACTTTGCGTATCTAAGAATTTTCGATTGGACTTACGCAAACTATCTTCCATTTCGGTGATATAGCTTCTTGCCTTAAAATAAGCTTGTTCCGCACTTCCCAAAGTTTTAGACCGTTCTTTTTTTATCTCATAGGCATCCAATAACTTGGCATCTAGGCCTTTCATTTGTTTCAATAATTCTGTGATTTCGCCATCAGAACTATTAATAGTGACTAAGTCATTTTCCAACTTCTCCTTTAATTCTTGCAACTGCTTTTCTCTAAAAGTCAACTCCTGTTGGATGGTGTTGACCATATTTTGCTGCTTAATGAAAGCAATGTTCTTTTCATTAAAGGAATGATTCGCTACACTCATCTTATTCGCCACTTCCTTAAAGGAATCGTCTGTATTGGCTAATTTAGACTTAGCGGTTGCTGCTGTTTCCCGTTTTTTAATCAATTGCTCCTCAATGATTTTATTGTCATCCTTGATTTTAGAAATACGCAATTGATTTTGCTCAATCTTTGTCGTTACTTCACTGGCAAAAGACTCAAAATTTTCTACCTTCGTCTGGATAGATACCTTTTGTTGAGATAGCTGGTTGAAAATCTTCTTTTCCGTATTGATGGAAACCTTACTAGAATTTTCTTTTAAAGCTTTTAGATTGGATTTTAATTCTAATAAGGTAGCAGTTAATTTATCTTTTTGTTGGTCTAATTGGGCGATCGCTTTTTCTAAAATTTCTAAGTTCTTTTTACGGCCAATTTTTTTACCTTCAAAAAGCCCCACTGAACCACCCGACAAACTAAATTTTCGCTTGATGAAGCCACCGCTTTTACTTAATACGACAATACTGTCATCGTCCACCTTTTCTGTTAATTCTTCCGCTTCTTTTTCAGTGACAAAAACGTTGGAGAGTAGATGACTAACTAAGTGCGTATATTTTTTATCTACTTCTACTAAGGTTGTCGCTCTGGTAAAGTTACCAAAAGCAGTCATCGAAGGGGCATAGTCTGCAAAAGCGTCTAATAAGAAGAAATTGGCCTTTCCTTTCTGCGTTCGACTCAATAATTTGACGGCATTCAAGGCGGTTTCCATATTTTCAACCACATAATAATTTAAGTATGGGTCGAGATAATTTTCAATGGCAACTCTATATTCTTCCGCTACATAAATAATATCTGATAGTAGCGGTGCTTTTGTTTTCCAATCCTTATTATTTTGTAAAAACTTAATGGATTCAGGAAAACCTTCTAAATTATCGACCATACTTTTGGTCAATTTAAATTCATTTTCCTTGGCATCCAGACTTCGACTTATTTTTGCTATTTCTTCATTAAGGCTGGTAATTTCTTTCTCCGTTCGCTCAACCTCTATTTGTCTTTCGCCTTCCTTTTTCTCTAAGTTTTCAATTAAAGCCCCTTGCTTCGTCTCTTTATCTTTTAACTCCGTTAATTGCGTGCCTAAAGTATCAATTTCCCCTTGTCGATTCATTATTTCCTGCTGGTCTTGCAGCAAAGAACGCCCCAAAGATTCCAATTGATTGCTATTAATCGCCTTATTTTTTTCCAATTCAAAAATGCCACGCTCCATATTCTGTTGCGCTTGCAAATATTGATCTAAATCTGTCTTTAAGGTGGAATGATTTTTTTTGATTTTAGCCAATTCTTCCTCTGCTGCTTCTAATAAGTCATCTAATTCCGCTTCTTTACGTTTTTCTTCATTGATTCGAGAGCGATAATCTACAACTTCCTCATCTAATTGGGTAATCCTAGATTTAGTGATATTTATTTGATTGCTTAATTTTGCTTTATTGTCTTTAGTGAATAGAGAGCGTTGTTCTAAAATACGCTTCTCATTTTCCATTTCTCGAATATTGCCCACTAAAGAATTTAAGGCTTTTTGGCTATCCGATAGATTTTTTTCGTACGCTAAATTTTTTCGTTTTTCTTCTTCTATAGTGGCTTCTAGTTGTCGATTATCTATTTCTAATTGACGGAATCCGTCCATTTCTGAAGTCAATCGACCTTCAATAGATTTATAATCTTCCTTAAATTCGGCTACTTGAAAAACAGCTAAATCAAGGGCTAATTCCTTATAGTCTTTTTTGATGGCATAATATCGCTCTGCTCGTTTGGCCTGTTTTTCTAAGGATTTTAAGTTGCCTTCAATTTCAAATAATAAATCTTCAATTCGTTCTAAATCGGCTTCTGTGTTTTTAAGTTTATTAAGTGTTTCCCGTTTTCGTTTTTTGTATTTAGAAATACCTGCTGCTTGCTCAAACATCCGACGTCTAGCATTTTCTTTGTCACTCAATAAATCATCGACCATATTTAGGGCGATAATCGCATAAGAATTAGACCCAATTCCAGTATCTAAAAATAAGGAAGTTACATCTTTTAAACGGCAGGGAACATTATTTAGGCGGTACTCACTTTCTCCACTTCGATAAAGCATTCTGGTCACTGTGACCATATTGTATTCGGTAGGTAAGAGATTCTTCGTATTCTCAAAAGTTAGGGAGACAGAAGCTGCTCCACTCGGTTTACGTTTCTTAGTTCCATTAAAAATGACGCTCGTCATTTTGTCTAATCGCAATTCTTTACTCTTTTGTTCACCCAATACCCAACGAATAGCATCTACAATATTTGACTTGCCAGAACCATTTGGCCCAACAACCCCAATAACATCTTCATTGAAATGAATTTGAGTTAAATCAGCAAAACTTTTGAATCCTTTAATTTCTAATGTACGCAATCTCATAACTCGCAAAAATAGGTGTTTTATTGATGTTTTTACTAAAGTTTAGAAGGAAGTTTTCCACAAATTCACAAAGTGAAGTGTTCGATAGATTTTCTATAAGATTTTTGCGACTTCGCAAGGTACATTCGCCTAATAAAATCAATAAAAAGAAAGATGAAGTTTAATTTTTTCTGTCTTTTTGGCTTGAAAAAAATAAAATTAAATGGACGCCAAAATTTAACAAAGAAGGTTAATTATTTAAAATAAATTTCTATATTGTCGTTTTATTTGTCGTTAAAAGCGGTAAGATGAAACTGAACTCAAAAAGACTTTTATTACGGCCTATTTCTATAATTGACTTATATGATTTATTTCAATTGCAGTCTAATGAAAAAGTCGCTAAATACAATACAATAGGTATTCCTGATGATGTCAATTTTACACAAACTTTAATTGAAAATGCAGTTAATGATACTAAAACTTATCATAGAACGAACTTTTGGTGGGCAGTTGTCTTAAAAGACACGAATCAATTTATTGGTGAAGTAGGCCTTAATTTGTCCTTGACAAAATATAAAAATGGAGATATTTTCTATGGAATACATCCAGATTTTTGGGGCAATGGCTATGCTACAGAAGCCGTAACTGCAATCTTAAGTTTTAGTTTTGTTGATTTGAACTTGCATCGAATAACTGCTGGTGTTGCTACAGAAAATGTAGCTTCTATTCGTTTATTAGAACGTTTAGGAATGACCAGAGAAGGAAAACATCGCAAAATATTACCCATCAGAGGAGAATGGTGGGACAATTACCATTATGCCATTTTAGAAGAGGATTTCTTTCTAGAAGCGGATAAAATAATTCAGGATTAGTAGGGTTTAGGTAATCTATTAATGGTTAGCAGGAAACTTCAATCCTTAAATCCTTCCATAATTCAGTCCTTGTACTTACCTTCGCATTTTATTAAAAAAAGTTATCATCATTATAATGAGTACCAGAAATATAATTGCTTTTATTCTAATTCTAGCTTCTTTAGTTTGTTTGTATCCAGGCTTGACTACGCCTATGCTTAGTTTGAAAATTGGTGCAAATTTACCTTTAGTTGGAGAGTTAGTCGTGCATGAAACGACTCAGACTATTTTGAATACGGTTCAAACTTTGCACGAAAATGATAATTCTATCGTTGCAGGATTTATATTCTTATTCAGTGTGATTATTCCAATTTTGAAGGCCGTTATTTTACTACTGGTTTTATTTGTGAAGAAAATGGGTAAGCGAGCTGAATTACACAAATTTGTTGCTTTTATTAGTAAATGGTCGATGGCAGATGTTTTTGTAGTAGGTGTTTTATTGGCGACTTTAGCCACTTCTTCTGAGGATGCTATTGAAGCACATTTACATGAAGGGTTTTATTACTTTGCGGCTTATTGTATTATTTCGATTATCGCATCACAAGTCATGAAAGTTGAAAGTAACACAGCTCTGTGAGCTGTGAATATTATGTTTACAAATAAACTCAGAGAGCGGTGTTACCTAAAAATCAATATCTGATTCCGTGCGCATCTGTTCTGGTTTCTTAGAGCGAGCATATTCTAACCCATCGTTCCATAATCTTTTCATTAATGGCGGGTCGAAAATAAAAGCATTTTCCACTAAAACATACGGTGCAAAATAATAATCTATAGTCGCTTTTTCTTGTAGACTTTTGAACTTACCTAATAAAATATCATCTTTTCCAATCTTGTCTAGCATAAACTCAAAAGCGCGCATTAAAACATCAAAGGGGTCGGAAGTTCGTAAGGAAACAGTACTAATTTTTTCAGGCCGAAGATAAATGGCATCGACGTGTTTCGCCCCCATATCTAAGGCGGGGTGAATCGGTAAATAATCTCCAAAACCTCCATCTGCATATTCATGACCATTTTTAATGACAATGCTCATGAAGGGCACAAAATTGGCAGAAATCCACATCCAATCACAAAAGTCTTCATAACTATTATCTCGAATGGATTTATATTCCGTTTTCCTATTGGTAAAATTACAAACGGTAACCATTACTTCTTTCTTGGAAGCGATTAAACGGTCATAGTCTGATTTTAAAAAAATACGGGATATTAATTTTCTCAACGCGCCACTATTTCCAAAAGTCTTTTGCTTTTTGAGAAACATTCTAATGGAATTAAAGTGATTTATCTTAGAGGTATAAATGTTGCCCTTTTTTTTAATAATAAAAGGACAATTACTGAAAATATCTTTTTGCGTCACTTTCGTAAAAGCGGCTTTAATTCTATCTACATCTCCAAGGGCAAGTAAAGGCAATAAGAGACTACCTGCGGAAGTCCCCACATAAATATCATAGTCTTTTTGCTGGTCTTTAATTAGATATTCCGCTACCCCTCCTGCAAATGCTCCTTTTGCGCCTCCACCTGAAATTACTAATGCTGTCATAAATGTATATTATAAGGTATTATGTTTTTTCTTTCTAAAAAAAATTGGATTAAATGACTTGGGATAAGCATAAAGAATCCTAATTTTGGCGCTAAAATAAACGAAGCGATGAGTTTTGAAAAACTATTTCAATATTTAGTTGTTTTTTTATGTTAAATCATGGAAATAGTTTTGCCTAGACCCATTAATTTACTTAAAACTCAAAAATAAATGGTCTTTTATCAATTCCGTTGTTGATTTAATTTTAAAACCTCCGTTCTCTTGAGTCAGCGAAAATATGGAATTGAAATAACAGTTTTACGGAATTTGCCAAAGATTTAAAAATATTTATTTAAAATCAAATTATAATTTTAGAATAATGATCCTCTTACTTTCTCCTGCTAAAACTTTAGACTATAGTCCTGCTACAATAGGGACACCTACCGCCCCAAGATTATTGGAAGATAGTAGCCAATTGGTCAAAATTCTTAAGAAAAAGACCGTAGATGATATTAAAAAACTGATGAAAGTTAGTGATAATATCGCAAATTTGAATGTAGCGCGATTTCAGGAGTTTGCTACTCCTTTTACTTCAACTAATGCGAAGCAATCGATTTTAGCTTTTAAAGGAGATGTTTACCAAGGTTTGGAAGCGGATACTTTTGACGAAGCAGACCATGAATTTTCGCAAGCTCATCTGAGAATTTTATCTGGGCTTTATGGTGTTTTAAGGCCAATGGACTTAATGCAACCGTATCGTTTGGAAATGGGGACGAAGCTGAAAAATGGGACTTATAAAAATTTATATGAATTTTGGGATAATCGAATTACCAAATTAATTAATGATGATTTGGAAGCAACTGACGGGGATAGTATTATTAATTTGGCTTCTAAGGAATATTTCCATGCTGTTAAAACGGACCAATTAAACGGAAAATTAATTCATATTCATTTTAGAGAACTAAGAGAAGACAAATATAAAGTCATCGCTTTTAATGCGAAGAAGGCGAGAGGCGCCATGTCGAAGCAAATTATTAAGTATAAAATCGTTGAGCCTGAGCATTTGAAATCTTTGGAAGTCAATGGATATTTATTTGATGAAAGCATGTCGGATGATACGAATTATACTTTTATTAAGGAATAGGATGTGAAGAATGGTATTCATTATAATTAAATCTTTAAAAAGTCGAAATAGCTTTAGTTATTTCGACTTTTTTTGTTAAATATAATTTTAAAATAAAAATATTAAAAAAAATAATAATTTATTTTAATTATATATGTGATTGGCACAGTCTTTGCCATATTTAGATTATACAAATTATTAATCTCTCAACAAATTTTCTATCCCACAGACGCATTTCTCAAAATTAAACGAGAATAGATTTTTCTATTTTCCAACTAAACTTGCCTATGCTAAAAATTCAACACTAA
>CALFWI010000424.1 GCA_937928615.1 uncultured Saprospiraceae bacterium
GAAGTAATAATGGCACATTTTCCTGTCTGTACCTCCACTCGATAAGCAAAACTATCACGTCCAAGGACATTCGTTACACATAAAGTATCTGCTCGAACGCCAGAATAAGTTCCATCATTTGTTAATGGTGTCCAATTACTAGGAATATCTGCATCACCTCTTTCCAATACATACCATTGATATTCAATAATACCCGAAGCAGATTCACTACCAATTGTTACTCCAAAACAAGCAGTAGTATCTGAACAAATTTGTACATCAACAGGCGGTACATCAATAGATAATTCTCCTTCTACAGTCAAAGTTGCTTCGTCAGAATAAACATCCGAACAATTATTGCTATTAGCACCAATTACAGCTAATCTAAACTGCCATTGATCCATATAAAAAGCAGCCGTATCAATATATAAAGTATCTAAGTAAGCTTTTTCAAATCCTCCTGGCAAACCAGTAGTAAGGGAATCAATCCCTACGTTAAAAGTATCTACGCCAATATTAGCTAAATCAACCCAATCATTTCCATCATTTCGGTTCACTTGCCATCTTCTATTAAGTACACCTTGGCCCATCAAAGTTCTAAAAGAAAACATATTTGGATCTTCACCTGCACAAATAGTCGTATCTCTTGCGTTGACATCAAATAGAATCGGACCATCTACATTTAAGGTAGCAGAAGTAGAAGATTCAATCATACATTCCGTCGTTTGAATCTCTACACGATATTGGAAACTATCTCGGCCAATAGGATTAGTCACACATAGGGTATCAGATTGAGCACCAGAATAAGTCCCATCATTGGTAACATTTGCCCAATTACTAGGAATATCCGCCAATCCTCGCTGTAATACATACCATTGATACCTTACCTCTCCTTGATTCGCTTCATTATTAATGGTGATTCCAAAACAAGCCGTTGTATCTGAACAGATAGAAACACTGATTGGGTTATTGATTACATCAATCTCCCCTTCTACCGTAAGCGTTGCTTCATCTGTATAAAGTTCTGTACACGCATTGATATTATCTCCAACAGCAGCAATTCTATATTGCCATTTGTTCATTGTCGCTAAAGGATTCGTAATATATAAGGTATCATAATAAATATTTTCAATACCAGGTCCTCCTGCCGCAGTAGAAGTCGTTGCGGTATGAGTAGCAAGAGCAGGGTTAGCTATAGTACTCACATCTATCCAAGTTTGACCAGTATCCTGACTTACTTGCCACTTTCGATTAAAGTTTCCTTGGCCAACTGAGGTTTCTGTAAAGAAATAAATTTCATCTTCTAAAGCACACAGAGAAGCGTCTACCGCCTCCACATCGACAATAAAAGGTCCATCAACCCCTAGTTCAGCTGCATAAGAATAAAGCGTATCACAAAAAGGCGTAAAAATCTTTGCTCGATAAAAATTACCATCTAATCCAAGTGGATTGGAGATGATTAAAGAATCTGTAGTAGCAAAAGCATAAGGTGTTCCATTCTCAATATCTCTCCATAAACTAGCGTCCGTAGAATCAGGACTTACTTGCCATTGGTACAGCAATACGCCATCTCCACCATTGCTAGCATCTACATCAAAAAATAGTGTATCCAAATTACAAGCTGTGAAATCAGCTGGATGTGCATCAGACATATTATCAAAACTTAACGGTCCTTCTACCGTAATGTCAACAGTCTCGAACAAGCTATCTACACTAATCGTACAAAAGAGTGAATCTTGACCAGGTTCTTGAGGAGGACTATCCGTAATATTTGTCATTTTATAAGTAGAGGTAGCAGCAGGTGCTACATAAATTCTATCACCGACTTCATAATCTGTAAAAGTCAATGTTTTTGTATTACCAGATATCATTTCGGTTTCTTCTAAAGTAATCACAAAAGGAGACCATCCCCCTGTTAATTCAACCATCAGAGGAACGGAATCTTGTCCTACTGCCCCACATAAAGTAACCGTATCTCCTCCCATTAAAGTAGCCCGAAAATTACCAACCCCTAAAGGATCACAAACATTACAAATTTCAGAAGTATCTCCAGGTGAGAACATACCATCTCCATCTGAATCTTCAATACCATCAGCAATACCATCACTATCACAATCATCACAACTAAAAGCTAGCGTATTATAATTGCCTCTCCAGTTATAGACACGACCAGTACTAGAATTAAAAGTAGATAAATCCATACCTGGATTATTTCCTACGGAGTTATTTCCTAAGTCGTAGTAAATATTATGATTAAAAGTATCTCTTGCATTATCAATCAATCCTAAAGTATCCGGACAATCTCCTGGTACTTGGAAAGTTAATAAGAGCGTTTCTTCTCCATCTTCTAGATTAATGCCATCCCCATCCGAAAGTCCAATAAATAAATAGGATATATCCGTTGCTTCGGTTGGCCCTTTGACCACATCATAAAAACTGTTCCATCTACCACTAACACTTTGGATATTATGAATAGAATCTAGTCCGTTTTTTCTCATTAAAATAGTGACCTGTCCAGATCCTACTACTGCATCATTCCTCCCCGTCTCAAAACCAGCTAAAGGTCGAACAAAAACTCCCCAAAGAGAGTCATTCCCCTCTTCCATATACTGGAGTTTAAATTCAAACTGATTTTCAGTTTGGCCCTGTACCGTAGCTAGGAAACCCAGCAGAAGTAGCGGAAGCAAACTGATTATTTTTTTGTAGGTGTGAAAATGTTTTTTCATCAGCGACTTTTTTTTGTTTTTATAAATTAATAAGTGGTTCATTTTTACAAGCATTTTTCGAAATTGGGCATAGCGGCGACAAGGCTTACAAAGGCTATTTGTCAGCTTACCAAGGTAAAATAGTCGAAAAAAGGGGCTTTAAGAATATAGCTACATTCTTTTAAAACGAAGTAGTGTAACACTAGAAGTCGTTGAAAAACAATAAGATATTAACAAAGAAAATAATCAGGAGGAGTCGTTTAATATTCTCTCTACAAAGTATCTTACATAAGTAGCTTTTTTGTTTATCTAATTCTCTAAAATGACTTTCCTAAAAAAGTACTAAAAGTTCTCAAATTTTGTTTTCCACAATTTGGTTATCTACAAATAGTTTTACTATCTTTTCAAATGGTCATTTCTCAAACAAAAGACACTGTTAAAAAAAGGCTTAAATTACTAATAATCAACAATTTAAACTATCCGATTTTCAATTTTAGTATCCATAAAACAACTTATTTTTTCAAGAGGGGGAATTGAATATATTAGGTTGGGGAGGAAATGAATTCAGAAAGAAACGAGTTGAAAAGTGTTCGTTTTTAAATGTATATCAATCTGTATTATGTATATCAAACGAACCAATGGTTCGGAAATATCTAGTTATAAGTATAATAAAGGGAACTAACGCTGAAACAAATAAAGAACAAGCAACTGCTTTCTTTACTCCAAGGTAGTAGTGTGCGTAAAAAGGGTAAGTGTGACTTTTTGAGTGTTGGGAAATAACCCTGTTCATAAGCTGTTAGTTAGGTGTTTGTGTTCCAAAGAATAATAAAAGGGGGAATATATTAGAGAGGGGAATTGAAAAAGGGAGGCAATTAAATCAAGAAAAAAAGACCAAAATTCATGCCATGTTACATATTTAGCCTTTTTTTTCAGAAAGTTCAGCTATAGAATAATAGCTATTTCTTTTCTTTTAAAAAGTTGCTTTTTAGTCAATAGGCGTCATAAAATGAGTTTAAAAAGTTTATTTTTAAGATTATCAATGTTTTAAGTATTTTATTTTTGATTATTTAAATTAAAAAATTGACCTTTCCACTTAATTAAGACCTTACAAATAACAATAAAGAATATGTCATAATTTTTTGGCGTTATTTTTGAAAGTCTAACAAGTAGTTCTCAAATTTTACACCACTTTCCACTTTTTGTAATAATAGCATCAATTTAAGTCAAGATACTTAAAAGAAGCCTATTATTAATCTTATTAATGGACTTGTCCATTTCTTTTCTACTATTAATACTATCTTTTCAAATGATTTTAGTCGAAACGCTTTAAAGCTAAAATCATGAGAAAATCTTTTTATTTACTCATTATCCAATTAATGTGCTTGCAGACAGTCGTCTATGGGCAAATGTTTTTTACTGTAGAGTTACAAGAAGACCAGGTAACCTATGTAGTAAAAGTACGTCCAGAAGCATCTTATGCTGGCACTTTAAGTATTACTAATAATGCTCAGTTGAGTTTTGTAGTCCCGACTGGTGGCTTCAAGGCAGACAGTATTAAAAATATTACAGGAAGTTGGGTAAATGATAATAATGTAGTAGCCCCAGACGAGAATCCAGAAAAAGATTATCTGGTTTTTAATTTAAGCGGTAATATATCTACACTTGAATATATAACAGGTGTAGAAAATGAATTATTTTCGTTTAAAAATGTAGGCGAATGTACCGGGACATTAGATTTTATCACAGAAGATGATCCCTTTTTCTTCAATTCCAAGAATATAAATATTGGCAATCAAATTTCTGTTTTAGGAGCAGGTTTTGGTAATGCTTTCGCTGGTACTTATGGCCCAGAAGCAAATTGTTTACAAGATCAAGTTGGAATTGCATGTGAATTGATAGATTCTATTGTCACGACCAATCCTAGTCAATGTGGTTTAATTGGAGGCACTTTGACAATTTATGCTACACCAGATACGGAAGGTTTATTACTACAATATTCTATTAATGGAGGGCAAAGTTTCCAAAACGACCCTGTATTTACAGATTTAGTGTCTGGTAGACTCTATAATGTTTGGGTAAGAGATGAAATTCCCTTATGTATCCAACGAGATGTATCTGTAGAATTAGGCCCTCCAGCAGATGCTATTATCATTGGTACAAGTAGTACAGCAGACAGTTGTACACAATCAAATGGAACGCTTAAAATAGATGCTATTCCAATCGTAACCGCTACTACTTTAGAATATAGTATAGATGAAGGAATGACTTGGTTAGAAAACGACGGTTTTTTCACAGATTTAGTCGCAGGTACCTATCGACCAAGAGTCCGCGCAAAAGATGCACCTTGTCATGATAATGTAGAAGAGATTATCGTAGCCACAGCTTGTTCTGATGATGGAGGAGGAGATAATGGGTCAAATAATGGAGAGGAAATGCAAAATACAGACTGTAAATATACTTATGTATTAGATGCTAATAATGGTGTTTTTACTGTTTCTGTTATATCTGAACAAACAATTCCAGTTCCTCAGAATACAACTTCTACGGCTCAAGTCACCTTAAAAGTACCGACTGGTAGTTTTGAGGTCACTAATTTCCAAAGTTTAACACCAGGAGCTAGTTTTGAACAAAACAGTCGCTCCAATGCTCCTATGGAAGCACCAGAGTTTGACTACATAGTTTTTGGGCTAACAACTTTAGGGACAAGAACTATAGAATATACAGCAGGTGTTAAAATTCCATTATTTTCTTTTGAAAATGGAGGTACTTGTACAGGAAATCAAGTATTGTTTATGGAAAATTTCGTTGACCCATTTTATCCGCCTAATAGCGAAAATGCCAATGCCAATCAACAAATTACCGTAGCCGCCACTGGTTCAGATTTAACCATTATTTGTAATAATAGTAACGAAATATCAGATTGTGGAGAAGACATTGGAGATCCAACTGAACCAACAGAAAATCTACCAACAGATACCATTTACGTTACCTTACCTATAGAAGAAACTACGACTTTATGTATCGGTGATGAATTAAATATTGCAGCAGCTAATTTAGGAACAGTTGCTTTATGTAGTGGAGAAGGTACTGTAATTACCAACTTGACAGATGGAAGTAATTGTTTTGATATTACAACAGACGATCATTTCAATCAAAGTGAAACCTTATGTATTGTTCATTTTGATGCGACCGATAATAGTATTTCAGATACAACAATTTTTATATTATGTCCAAAAGTAACCTTAGGCGCTGATTTAGAAATCTGTGCAGGAGAAACAGTTACCTTAAATCCGCTAGGAGGAACGGGTAATTTTACTTGGATAACAGATGGAAACATTAGTTGTACCGATTGTGCAAATCCAGAAATCACTCCTGATGGTCCAACACGGTACGTTCTAATGAGTACTGAAAATGACCATTGTATGGACACAGATACTTTAATGGTTACCCCAATAGCGATACCTAACATTACGGGCATTGACCCAATTCAACCTACTAATTGTGAAGCTAATGGGCAAATATCCATAACAGCAGAAGGAGGTATAGGGCCACTAAAATATAGTATAGATAATGGGGCTACTTATCAAGAAACTGCTCAATTTGACGATTTAGGTACAGGTGATTTTACGATTATAGTAGCTAATCAAGATGAAGTATGTTCAGCGACTGGCTCAACGCCAATTAGCCTAGTGATTGAAGGCGCACCTGAGATAGTGGATTTAATGGTAACACCACCTAATGCTTGTAAAGACGAAAAAGGTGCTATTTTCATTCAAGCAAGCAGTAGCAATGAAACAGATATTGTGGAATATAGTGTGGATGGTGGAATGACTTGGCAAACAGAAAATTTATTCTCAGATTTAGAAATAGGGGAGTATAACGTAGTTTTTCGAATTCAAGGCAGCAATTGTGAAGCAGCCTTTGAAAATAATCCAGTAACCATTAGTCAAACCGCTGACTTAAGAATCACGACACCACCAGGCGACCAAATGGTTTGTAGTGAAAGTGATAAAACCATTCAATTAGAATTAAGTGAAACTATTGCAGAATATACCATTATTGGTGGTCCATTTTCGAATGACAGCAACAATGAGAACATGCTAACTTTTGAGACCGACCCAGCAGCAGAAGGTAGTCTTTATACTGTAATGCTTACGGGAGAAAGTGGTTGTAGCATTACAGAAGAGTTCACTTTAACACCTGGAGAAAATACAGATGAATGGATGATTGATATTTCAACAACTCCAGCTAGTTGCGAAAATAACGATGGAAGCATAGCCGTTACTGTAAATGGTAATAATAATGGCTTTTCTTTCTGCTGGGAACCTAATAAAGCATCTGGCCCAAGTCGAGATGGATTAAGTTCAGATTCTACTTATCAGCTAACCGTTACGGGTTCTTCTGGCTGTACCGTCACTTTCGATAATATTATGACAGGAACGACCTGCGACGTTGTTTCTTGTAATATTTTTACTGGTTTAGATACGTTAAATGCTTTTGTCGTAAATGGGGAAGCAACTGCTTGTATTCCTATTGAGAATATGGATTTATCAGAATTTCAGTTTTATACCAGTGGAGAACTTCAACAAATGCAATTTGGAGAATGTATGCAAACTTCTGTTTTTTATGATTACGGAACGCTCCTTGAATTAGGAGGTGCTCCATTTAATTTAATTGAGTGGTCTGTTAATAATGATACTTTAAGAGATTTTCAATTTTCTACGATAGCCGAGTTAGCCACAAAAATGAATCAGTTTGATTTTCAAGCTAATTGGATAGTCAATGAAACATTAACAGCCATTCAGGGATTCTCTACTGCAAACATTTACGGTACCTTAAAAGTACAAGCAAATGGATCTAGTCAAATACCTGAGTTACCAATAACCACTATGAATACGATGTTTCAAAGCATCATTTTAGACGGAACAAGAGGTATCAAGAAATACACCATAAAAGACCCTTTAAACGACTGTGAAGATGAGATATACATAAAAGTACAAGGTCTAGAAGATGGCGTAGATACTTTAGATTTAGTAACGGTTGTCAATATGCCTATCCTAGATCAATGTTTAAATACAGATGAAACAGGTACTGAAAATTTAACCATCAATGTTTGTAATGAACCAAATGTGGGCATACTAAACGGTATTGATGGAGAAACAGATGCGTGTTTTGGTTATACGCCAAACAGAGATTTTATAGGTAAGGATTTTTTCTGTCTAACCTTATGTAATGAAACCATTTGTGATACAACAATTGTCAGAATTACAGTTAATGAAGAAGGACTCATTTTTTATAATGGCTTTAGTCCAAATAATGATGGGCTGAACGATGTATTTACGATTAAGAACATAGAAAGTTATCCAGAAAATAACGTATTAATTTATAACCGTTGGGGAAATCAAATTTTCAAAAAAGAAAATTATACCAACGATGAGGGATGGAATGGTACTTTTAACGAAGGGCTTTCTCCTGATGGTGTTTATTTTTATGTAGTAAAAGTAAAAATAAGTGAGGTAGAACAAGTTTTTTCTGGCCCCATCACCTTATCTCGATAATGTAAAAAATCATAGTTAATCAATCATCCATCTATTCTAAATAAAAACAGATGGATGATTGATCAACTATGATTTAAGTAAATAGTTAAATTAAGACTCAATTTCTTGTTAAAAATCACCTTTGGCGAGGATTTTGAAATAGAAGTTGTAGTTGATTTTCAAGCTAAAAAACATCAACAACTTACCAAAAACAAATGAATCTTAAAAAACACCTAGTTCCCCTCAAAACTGATTTATTTTATTTTTGATATTATTTGAATTTAATATTAAAAAAACTAGCACCAACTCCCCCCTACACACCCCCAGTATAAAATAACGAACAATCCCTCCTCCCAAAACTTTCAACTAACACGAAATAAAGGCAACCAATGCGCATTATTAAATACTTCCTTTGTATTATCTGCTTAATTACCCAAGGAATTCAGCTTTCTGCACAAGTAGAAGGAAAACTAATTTTATTACCAGATAATAAGACTTATCAAGTATCGGTCATTTCACAAACCACGTTTAATGCTATATTTAGTATTACTAACTCTGCGCAAATAACGCTTACTGCCCCAACTGGCGGTTTCGAATTGACTCGCTTAAAAGGTATTACTGGAGATTGGACGGTCTCAGGTTTTGCTAAAGCACCTGTAGAAAATACAAATGCAGATTATTTCTCTATTCAATTAAATGCTCCACTACAAGATGTTGTTTACACAGCTGGGGAGGAAATCATTTTATTTACTTTCGAAAATAGTGCCGTTTGTACAGGAGATATTTCTATTATTGACGACACTTCAGATCCATTCTTACCACCTAATTCTCAATTCTTAAACGTTGGTAATTTATTTACTATTCGAGGTGTTGGTCCAATCAATGCCTATCAAGGAAGTGCATTTCCAAGCGCTGTCTGTCCAGATGCTTTAGAAGCTACCGCTTCCGCAACAGTTGGATCACTTAACTGTCCAGATGATGTAACGACAATGGTTCTTGATATTAATGGTGGTAATTCTCCTTTTACAATAGTATTAACTAATACTTTAACAAGTGAAATAGATAGTGTTGTCTCAGAACAAGTAAATACGCCCATTACTTTACAAAATATAACAGGGGGGGAATACAATATTCAAATATTTGATGGAAAAAATGCCAATATTGTCCTCACTGAAATAGTCAATGCCCCAGAACCTATTACCTTTGACTTAGACATTAAGTTCGCTAACTGTGAAGAAAGTCAAGATGGTTCTATAGAAGTTACCACAATTAATCGAAGAGGAGATATTACCTACGAATGGAGCAATGGCTTAAACAGCACAACCAAAATAGTCAATCTAGCACCAGATACTTATGTACTTACAGTAACAGATGAGAATGGCTGTCAAGCTGCTCAAGAAGCTATTGTAAAAATGGATGGTTGGATAGACATGACCGCAACAAGTGCAGATGTCAGTTGCTTTGGTATGAACGATGGAATAATTAGTACGATAACAAGTGGAAAAAATCCACCTTTCACCTATGCTTGGGACAATGGTACAGCAACAGGTACGGGCGATAATTTAACAGGTTTAACAGGCGGTGCTTATACGCTTACGGTAACAGATGCAACAGGCGTTTGTAATCAAATAACAAATTTAGAAATAGCCGAACCTGATGAAATAACGGCCTTAGCTTTTGTGGATAGTTCGTCTTTATGTGAATTAGAAACATCCAGCGTTGTAACGATTGACGGTGTCTTGAATACCAGAGGAACCGTTACTTATTCTGCGGATGGCATTGATTTTAGCAATAGCAACCGCTTTGTACTAGACGCAGGCGAAAGCTATACTTTAACGGTAGAAGATGCTGCTGGTTGTGGAACAGATATAGAGGTGACCTTGCCAGAAGCATCAGGGCTAGCAGTAGCATTACCAGAAGATTTAATTTTAAACCTTGGGGATAATATGGAGTTGGCTGCCGATTATGACGCAACCACAGACGTTGATTTCAGTTGGACACCAGCAACAGGATTGAGTTGTGAAGATTGCCCAAATCCTCAAGTCACACCTACGAGTACTACCACTTACACACTAACAGTAAGCGATGACAATGGATGCATCAAAACTGCATCCGTCATCGTTTATTTATCTACCACCCGAAGAGTGTATGCACCAAATATCTTTAGTCCTAATGGAGATGGGAATAATGATATCTATACGATTTTCACCAGTACTGACGCTTTATCCGTCAATACGCTACAAATTTTCGACCGTTGGGGGGAACGCGTTTATCAATCTCCGACTAACTTTATCCCAGGCGGCGATACAGGAGGTACTTTTAATGGTCAACTTAATCATGGTTGGGATGGGACTATTAATGGTCAAATTGCACCAAATGATGTTTACATCTACATGGCAGAAATTACTTTTATTGATGGCAAAACAGAGGTTTTTACGGGAGAAGTTACTTTAGCTAGGTAGAAAGAATGATGAACGATGAGTTCGTCATATTGAAAAGATATTATCAATTAAAATAGTGAATTGTCTAAGCAGTTCACTATTTTTTATGCCCAAACTTCTAAGGGATTAAACTATACTCGTCAAAAGAACGCTGTGTTCTCTATGAACTCCGTCCCTCTATGGTAAAATAAGCTCCGCTCGTTATGTCTTACCTGATCCCTCGACACCTGCGACCTATAATCTATATGTTCCTAGTTCATAAAAGTCAACGAAGTACGTAATTGTCGATACCAAAATCGAATTTTTTCTAATAAAAATTGCCGAGTACTATTTTTATAAATATTCAAATAAGGCGTATATTCCCCACCAAATTTCCGATAGAAAGCCTCTATCGCAGGAATCATAGACCCTTCAAAATCAAAAAAATCAGCCTGTTTTTTAGCTTGTTGAATACAATGATAGACTAAATATTCATTAGCGCCACGTTGTATAAGTAGTTTATCAAATCCACTCAAAATCAAGGTACTCGTTTGAGGAGTAATCAAGATACCAACAACTGCCATCATCCTACCCTTTTCATCTTTAATTCCACTAATTTGAAGCGCCTTTCGGTCCAATAATTGTTGACAGTAATTATTTAGAAAAGGTATAGTAAATGGAAATTTATGCCCCTTTTGTAGAAAAGTCTTTTGGCAAATTTGGGTAAACACGTTGACAGGCACATCATTGACAATCGAAAAAGATTGAGCTTGGGCAACTTTTATTTCCGAGCGTAATTTATTATGAAAATTAGTTTTTATTTGCGCTAGAGATTGGCTTTTCAAATTAATCCAATAAGAATAACGCACTCGATTTTCAAAATTTTTTAAATAAAAGGGGAAGTAGGTAGTAAACTGTGGATGAAAGAAATAATTAAAAGTAGGTTTTTTGGCAATTTCTGTTAATAATAAGTTTGTGGCTTTCCTTCGTTTCGTTTCTTGGTTATAGGGCGTTCCTACAAAATTAGCGTAATAAACACCCAAATATTTACATAAATAAGGATTCGCAAAGTTTTTTCGACCATCTTTTGTTAGTACTAAGCCTGCTAAAATTTGTTGATTTTTTACAACTACTAAAATTTGAAATGGACATTGTAAAGTCGCTAAATACCAAGATTTA
>CALFWI010000425.1 GCA_937928615.1 uncultured Saprospiraceae bacterium
TGTTTTGATAAAAGTGTAAAAAATATTGAGGATATTCCTATTCTTTAAAGGATTTCGTCTTAAATTCACCTTACTTTTCACACAACTAGTCAAAACAAGATGAAAAAACTATTCCTTACCAATTTATGCTTATTCACCATCCTAATAGTCAGTTTTGCCCAAGAAAAAAGCAAGACCGAGACTTTGCAAATAGCAGGCCTAAAAGCACCCGTTGAAATCATTGTAGACCATTGGGGCATTCCCCATATTTATGCACAAAATGAGGCGGATTTGTTTTTTGCCCAAGGTTTTAATGCGGCTAGAGACCGTTTATTCCAATTTGAAATTTGGCGTAGACAAGCAACAGGAACAGTCGCTGAAATACTAGGCGAGCGAGAACTAAAAAGAGACATTGGAACGCGTTTATTCCAATTTAGAGGGGACATTAAAGCAGAGATGAATCATTACCATGACCATGGGGAGTTGATCATTACTTCTTATGTAGCAGGGGTCAATAAATACATTGAATTAACCGAGAAAAATCCAAAATTATTACCCTTAGAATTTGGACTTTTGGGCATCAAGCCACAAAAATGGACACCAGAAGTGGTCATTTCTAGACACCAAGGATTATTGGGGAATATTGGGGATGAATTGAAAATAGGTCGGCAAGTAGCGATGATGGGCGTAGCAAAAACCAAGGAATTAAATTGGTTTCACCCGAATGAACCCATCCTAGCATTAGACCCCAAAATTGATGGAGCTTTATTGAAGGATGATATTTTAGAAATATATAATGCTTATCGCCAACCTGTTCGTTTTCAACCAGAAGATTTAATAGCCGATGCTCGAAACGACTGGCAACAATTCAAAAATTTAGCCGCCAAAGACGATGTAGAATGGGAGTATATCGACAAAGAAGAACGAGCCTTTTGGGGCAGTAATAATTGGGTCGTTTCAGGAGAACATACCCAGAGTGGTTATCCAATGATGGCCAATGACCCGCATCGAACCCAATCAACGCCCTCCTTGCGGTATATGTCGCATTTAGTGGCGCCAGGTTGGGATGTGATCGGTGGAGGAGAACCAGAAATTCAAGGTATTTCTATCGGGCATAATCAATATGGTGCTTGGGGGTTAACCGTTTATCGAACAGACGCAGAGGATTTATATGTGTATGAAATTAACCCAAAAAATCCAAACGAATATTGGTATAAAGGACGTTGGGAAACGATGCATTTGATAGAAGACGAAATTCCAGTAAAGGGTAAAAAAGCCCATAAAGTCAGTCATAAATATACCAGACATGGCCCTGTGGTATTTGAAGACAAAGCCAACCATAAAGCTTATGCCGTTCGTTGTGGGTGGTTGGAAATTGGCGGCTCGCCTTATTTAGCAAGTTTGCGGATGGACCAAGCTAAAACCTTTGAAGAATTTAAAGCAGCCTGTAATTATAGCAATATCCCTGGAGAGAATATGGTTTGGGTGGATAAAGTAGGCAATATTGGCTGGCAAGCAGTAGGTATCGCACCTGTACGGCGCAATTTTAGCGGCATGGTGCCTGTCCCTGGAGATGGGAGCTACGAATGGGATGGTTATTTACCGATTATAGCCAAACCGAATTTATACAATCCTGAAAGTGGTATTTTTCTAACCTCCAATGAAGATGTTACTCCGAGAGATTATCCATTTAAAGATGCAGTAGGCTATAGTTGGTCGGACCCTTATCGAGGCGATAGGGTAGCGGAGGTCTTACACAGTGGACAAAAGCAGACCTTGAGTAGCATGGCAGCTTTGCAAACCGATTATACGTCGATTCCTGCGAGGGAATTAGTCCCCTTATTAAAAGAGTTGGAAATTATAGATGAACGGACAGCAACGGCACAATCTATGCTACTTAATTGGCAAGGTTATGTATTGGACAAAAATTCAGTAGAAGCGGGTATTTATGTGGCTTGGGAACGTGCCTTAAAGCAGAATATGACGGATTTATTAGTCCCTAGAGCCGTACGTCCTTACCATTCGATGCAATTGAAAAAAGTCGTTGATTGGCTGGTTTTGCCTGATAATAAATTTGGAAACAATCCCTTACAAGGCAGAGATGATTTTTTAATAGCCGCATTAAAAAAAGCCGTTAATCATTTAACCAAAAAATTAGGCGAAGATATGTCAAGCTGGCAGTATGGACAAGAAAAATACAAGCATATCTACCTCAAACATCCTATGAGTAATGCGGTCAAAGCCACAATGCGAGAAAAAATAGATGTTGGGCCCGTACCGAGAGGGGGCAATGGTTATACGGTTGGTAGTACAGGTACTAGAGACAATCAACCCAGTGGTGGTTCTTTCCGAATTATTGTCGATTGTGTCGATTGGGATGCTTGTTTAGGTACGAATAGTCCAGGACAATCAGGGAATCCAGATGATGAATTTTATGATAACTTATTTGATATTTGGGCAAAAGATAAATTTTTCCCCGTTTTTTATTCTAGAGAAAAAGTAGAAGGCGTGACGGCTAAAACGTTTTTGTTGAAACCTAATAAGTAACAGATAAAAAATAACATGGACATTTTATTTAGAATTCCCCACGGATTTATTATCCCCACGGATTATAGTTGTTCAAGTTATTTTTTCGTCATTACTAAGTACCTAAGCATAATTAAACGTCATTTTTGAGGAGGCTATTTTTTCGTTATGCAAGGCAAAAATTCTCTGCATAGCACCGCTACGGAGATAATTTTTAACACAGCAGAACGGAAAAAGAGTCCCTCATAAAATGTGT
>CALFWI010000426.1 GCA_937928615.1 uncultured Saprospiraceae bacterium
TTATGATGCTTCTTTAGCAGTAGATGCAGCAACAGTAGACGCTTTTGCCGCAGCAAATCCTTTTGATGCAGCAAACGGTATGGAGCAAATTGGTAATCAATATTGGTTGGCTACTTTCTTAAATGAATATGAAGCTTTCTCTAATTGGAGAAGAACAGGCTTCCCTGCTTTGACGCCTGTCAATTACGCAGGTAATGTAACGAATGGTCAAATCCCATTACGTTTAGCAACTAACCCAGGAGAAGGAAGTTTGAATCCTAATTTCGAGGCAGCAAAAACTCGACAAGGTTTAGGTTCTGATTTTCAAAGTCATATGACTGTTCCTGTTTGGTGGGATAAATAGTATTTAATCTTTAAGTTTTATAAGCGATTTTAATAAATTTGGATAGGTTTCTTCTAAAAGAAACTTATCCATTCTTTTAATTTGTCAAAAATTAATTATTCAGGATAGAATTTCTGAATGTAATTAATATAACTTTAGTTTCATACATCAGATATTTTGATACAGGCAGGCTTTTTAGGCTGCCTGTTTTTATTTAAGTACCTTACAAACTAAAGGTATAACTATACTTAATCAACAGTGAACTCTGATTCGTCAAAGGCAATAATGGATTTACAAAACCTCGCTCCGCATTCAAATCTGAATTATAAACAATAAAAAGGTCATTCCCTTCCTTGGGATTATAGCGCAATCGAATGTTTCCCAAGTACAATTTATCTAAGCTATTATACTGTACAAAAGAAGATATACTAAACTTTGTGGAAAACATGACCAAAGCTTTTAAGCGACCAACATGGGCAATAAAAGATTGATTTCTAGTCGCAAAATCCACTTTATTCCATTCATAAGTTGCCGTTAAGCTTAAGCCTGAACTGATATTATAAACGGGTGCTAATTGTATCGTCGTTTTTTTACCATCATAAAAATCGCCCGTTTGTACCTCTCCTGCTAGCAAATAAGGTTTGCTGGAAGGGGTAGAAAATTCGACTTTATAACTTTGGTAAAAATAATCGTCAATAGGAATATCTACGATATCTGCTAAATCAAAAGCAGCAGTTATATCATCATATTGTAAACGAGTTCCTGCCTCAATTGAAGCACCATTTCGCCAAATCCATTCATAACCAATGCCATAAAAAGAACTATTATAATCTCCCGTTTCGTTATCCCAATAAGACACGCCTCTAATACTGGCTCCGTGCCGAAGTAAAGTAGAACTTACATCAGGAAACCAATTATATTGTAATCTAGACCCAAAACGAACATAATTCGACCGCTCTAAAAAACCAACCTTCGCATCAAAATCTTTGCCTAATCGGGAGATACTAGTTCCATACACAAAGCCTCTTTGGGACCGTTTACTCAAGCTCAACCAAAAAACGGAAGGGTCTGCTGATAAAGTGGTCGTTTCCACATCACTCGAAAATGACTGAGCAAATTTAGCCGACAAAAATTGGTCTTTGCCCACTCGGATATTGGTATCAAAACCATAAACCGTATTATTATTACCGTCTACATCCATATTATTGGTCAATAAAAACCCAGCATCCGAATTTTCATTGATGATTCTTCTTTTGACTCGAAAAACGGAATAATTATTACTAGCAAAAGCATCTGTACTTTTGGTCTGCATACTGATTAAACCAATGTCCCAATTTCCTGTCCGACCTGTTACTCTTGCACCTCCTAAAATGGGAATCGAATTGCCGTCTGAATCAATTCCAATTCTTCGGCTATAAAATAAGTTATTCCGAGAACCGACTGTAAAGTCAAAGATTCCTGAACGCTCTTGGAAAAAAAGTCGTTTTTCTGGAAAGAATAAAGAAAAACGGGTTAGGTTAACCTGCTGGTCATCTGCTTCTACTTGGGCAAAATCGGTATTCACTGTTAAGTCTAAAGTAAAATTATTGCTAATGCCATATTTGACATCTAAACCAATGTCTTTGACAAAAGTCTTATCTGCTTGATAAGCCGTTCCTTCTGTATTTAAGTTTTGGACCGAACTTCTACCGCCTAATACATAAGGTGTGATATAAAAAGGCTTTTTTTGTTCTACATTTTCAAAAACGTAGGTCTTTGCTTGGGAGGGTCGCCAAGTCCCCATTTCACCCAAATCAGGGGAAATATCTGGGCTAATGTGCATTTCGTTTTTTCGAGCAATATAGCGCCACATCGTAATGCCCATTGTCACTTTTCCATCCACGGTCTGAAATTGCAAACTACTGAATGGAATCCGCATTTCAGAAAACCAACCGTCCTCATTCACCACCGTCTTTACATCCCAGAAATTATTCCAACTAATGTTCATAGGACTCCGACCATTCCCATCATTAGAAATAGCCGCATCGAATCTAGAACCTGTTGGCGTAGTAAAAAAGCCTAAGGCATTTTGTTTGTCATTATAACTGTCTATCACCATTCCAAACCATTCCGTACTGGCATCTCCGCCATCTCTTAATTTATTATTTGCCATAATTTTACTGGCCTCACTATCATACATAGCTCCAGACAAATAAATATAGTTGGCATCATAAGCCATTCTTATTTCGGTGCGCTCAGAAGGATTCCCTCGATAATTGGGGGATTGTACGGTGAGTTCAACAGGTTCAATATTGTCCCATTCTCCTGCCGAAATAATGCCATCAAAGGTAAAATTAGTGGAGACTTTCTGGACCGGAAAGCCTTCTTCTGCGAAGCAAAAAGTGCTAATTAATAGAAAAATTATTATTTGGATAGGTCGTAATCGTTTCATTTTACAAAAATACATATTTGGAGTGTTTATGTAAAGTTATGCTTATGCCAAACTAAATGCTTTTCATCTCCGTTCCTTTAATTCACTTAAACCTAGAAATAAAATACTTTATAAATCACTTTTAGCATCCTAATAAATTTAATTATATGAATGCAACCAAAATATAAATAAAGACACTAATCATGTTATAGTATGTTAATGCTGAAATAATTACCTGCTTCAACCTTTTTAATAATGACTAAAACACCTAAAATCATGAAAAGAAAAATCAACATTTTTTCCATCCTTCTTGCTACTTCCTTCCTGCTATTTGTGGCTTGTCAAAAAGAAAATATTTACGAAGGCATTAATAATAAAGCAGTTCAAAAAACGGACCCCTTAATTGCTTTAGACCGAATTATGGATACCCCTGTCGTCATGGGAAAAGTAGTCTTGGACAATAACGACCAATTCAAATCTGGTTGGATCCTTGATACAAAAGCTAAACTACATCAATTCCAGTTGGAAGCAACCGCTTCTTTTCCTACCAAATCTACGTCAAAATCAGCGCTTTTACTGGAAACCATTCTAAAAAATACGACGGAACTAGAACAAGTAGATGCCACGACCTTAATGCAAAAAGCCCGAACATTAGAAGAAATAGGGCATACGCCAGCTGTTTACCGTGCTGGTGAAACGGATGTTAATACAGCTATCTATTTTTATTTTGCCAATGTTAGCAATACCACTTGTGAAGCTAGTAATGGTCAGCCTATCTCTTATATCACTAATGTTGGATGTGACGCAGACGCCAGCAATTTAAGTAATTGTACAAGTGAAACTTCTATTACAACGATGATGATTCACGCAGAAGGCAAAGAAGAAGTAAGTTTACCTTATGACCTTGGTCAACCTTTGGTTAATTATATGAATAGCCTTGTTAAAGAATATGAGGAGGCTAACTAATTTTAGTTGATAACTAACTCTACGCTTAAAATCCGTTGCTAGTCCTTTTTTCTAGCAACGGATTTTTTTGTTATCGTCGCTAAATACGCCACCGCCGCTGCTTTAGATTCAGGGTCTTTCAACACCGTTTGCAACATATCTCCTTCAGCTGAACCCACATAAGCCGACCCAATATTTTTAGCCACTGCATTTACTTGTTCTTTGGTCATTATCAAAGGAACAGCAGGTTTCTTGGCTAAGCTTTCGGCAAACATTAAACAATGCTTTGCCAATTCCTCTTTTTTCACCACCTGATTTAATAAACCTAAATCTTTTGCTTCTACCGCATCAAATCGGCGACAAGTCATCACCAATTCTTTGGTTCGAGCAGGGCCAATTTCGCTGACCAATTTAGGAATCCCTCCCCAACTTAATGGAATGCCTAAATCTACTTCTGGAATAGAGAAAAAAGTCCCTGCTGCTGCCATTCTAAAATCGCAAGCCAACATTAATAAAAATGCGCCACCGATTGCAAATCCATGTACTTGAGCAATAGTAATGGCATGCATATTCCCAATCGCTTCCGTCATCCGAAAACCAATTTGACCTTTATCTCTCCGTTCAATCCATGTTTCTGATTCCGTTGGATTATTGGGAAAATCCTGTATATCTGCTCCTGCTGAAAAAGTACGACCTTCCCCTTTAATAATGACAATCTTGATATGCTTTTGTTGGTTGAACCAATGGGCTGCCTCCGCTAATTCTCTTAGGCAAATACCACTTAAAGCATTTAATCTTTTAGGGCGATTTAAGGTCAAAAAGGCAATGCTTTCTTGTTGTTCGATTTTTAAAGTTGTAAAATCAGGATTCATCATAAGGATTAAGGAATTAAAAATAAGCGCTTCCGCATTTGAAATATTGTTTTCCTGTTTTTTGAGCGGTATAAATATGCCCAAATAATGTGGCACAACTCACAGAGTTGTGTTACTTTCCAATGGTCAATAGTAACACAACTCTCTGAGTTGTGCCACATCTCGCTCAAAAAATCAGGATAAAAAATTCCTATATTTCCGTAATGCTGGATAATCTAAATTGAAGGTACATTTTTTTACTCGTTTTCTATAAACAATACAGTTACCTATTTAAATTCACCACCAAAAAGATAACAAAAAGTTGTATTTTTGCGAAAAATAAAACATTCTCTGCCAAATCAACTTTTTCAGAGGATTTGTCAGGGCTTCAAATAAAACAACCTATATTGGAAAAAGGCAAATTAGAAAGTATCAAGATTATTTCCGCAGGTGCGGGTAGTGGAAAAACATATCGTTTAACAGAAGAAATGGTCGCACTCTTAAAAGGAGGCGTGCGAGCAAGTGGCATTATTGCCACCACATTTACCAATAAAGCCGCCGCCGAATTGCAGGAGCGAGTACGGGTTAAATTATTGGAACAAAACCTAACGGATGAAGCCGACCAATTAGCCAATGCTTTAATTGGAACGGTACACGGTTTGGGGGTTAAATTATTAAAACGATTTGCTTTTGAAGCGGGCGTATCTCCACAAGTCGATATTATCGCCGATGGAGATCATCAATTTATGTTCAATCAATCCCTGTCTACTGTTTTGACACAAGAGCGAATGGAGCAGATGGAGTATTATAGCAACCGTTTAGGCTTGAATAAAAAAGGAGATTACGATTGGCGAAAAGAAGTCAAACAAGTAACCGATATTGCTAGAGCGAATGATTTTTCTACGGAGGTTTTAGAAAAAAGTAAAGTCCTTTCTTTTGAAGCTTTTAAAAAATTTCTAGGGAAGCCTTCTAAAAAATCGGGGGAAGCAATGCTGGCAGAATTGAACGGCGCCTTAGAGCGAACCGTACAAGAATTAGAAGCCAATGAAGATTCCACTAAAGTAACCAAAGGTGGTATTGATACCTTTAAAGGAATGCTCAAAAAGATTAAATTAAAAGGGGCATTGGAATGGCATGAATGGGTAAAAATTAGTAAAACAAAAGTTGGGGCAAAAAGTAGAGATGCGGTAGAAGACCTAAAAGATTTAGCCCAAAAACACGATGGTACTTCTG
>CALFWI010000427.1 GCA_937928615.1 uncultured Saprospiraceae bacterium
TTTACATATTATAAAAACGACTTTTCGTTCGCCCTAAGTAAAACATCCTATTTATTGAAAATCAAACATTTCTAAAAAATAACTATATCATGAAAAAATTAATCATTCTCCTTTTAGCTATTTCTTTTTTTAGCCTTCCCCAAAATGCTTTTGGGCAAGATTCGATTACCATCCAAGATTTAGAACAATTCAGCCATACTTTCTCGATTGAAGCCGATGGTTTTCATGGAGAAGGCGGAAAAATATTATCCAAAGCCATAGCCGATGCACATATTACGATGCTAGGAGAAGATGTAGGGTCTAAATTAGAGCATCATTTTGCCAATGCTTTAATCAACGAATTAGACCAAAACAATTATAAAACTATGGTTTTGGAAACTGGAGATGGTGCTGGCCAATTAATCAATAAAATGGCAAGAAATTCCGAGTTGACTAGTCAAAAAGTTAAGGCACTTAATCAAAAATATTTACTAGAAAAAAAAGGAGGCACATTTGTCCCGATTCTAGAATTAAGGAATCTTGAAGCCATTCAATCTATAGAAAATGCCCATAATCGTGGATGGTCCTTTTTATCTGTAGGAGTAGAACCTTGGACAAGTTATAAAATGTTGGCTGATGACTTATATAATAATTTGCTTCCAAACAATAAGCAGACCTACCAAGATTTATATCAAGAAACAACTGCTTTTTTAGACCAACAATATGCCGCTATTGAGGCGCATAACAGCAATGAAGTACACAAATTAATAACTCAATTAACATCAGCTAAATGTTTTAATGATTTCTTAGATAAAATGACCATTTGTGAAGGAAATAGGAAAACAGTAACAGCAATCCAACAAAGTATTAAATATTGGGGGATGTATGGGAATGCGCAATATTATGAAAAAAATGTTTGGAGTGCTAAGCAGGATAAAATGAAATTAGCGGAAGATTTGAAAAATAAGCATTTTGATTTTAAAAAGGACAAACTATTTGTCAAAATGTATCGAAATCATTTAGCAAAAAGTATGGCAGTTAGTGGTGCTTTTGGTGTGGGTAATATGCTACTTGAAATGGCTAATTATCATGGAAATGAAAGCTTATCTATTGGTGTAGTTCGACGGTTTTACGAGGACGGTGATACCGTAAAGGATTTATCCCAAGCAACGGATGGTTTTAATAAAACATACAAAGACTTGGTTGCCTTAGGTAAAAAAGACGAGTGGGTTTTAGTAGACCTCCGACCTTTTGTTAAGGAAATCTATTACGGAAATTATATACAAAATTTTGGTTTGTATAAAATGTTTACTAGATACGATATGTTGGTAATTCCAAAAACAGATTCAAAGGCAACAGCGAATTACTAGCGGAAAATTGTACCGACGAAGTCATTCGTCCTTGATAATTAAAAGCAACGAATGACTTCGTCGGTACTTATTACTTAAGCATCAAAATCTAAATATGTCCAATTTAACAAAAATTATAGCCCTCAATTTTTTGTTGGCACTCGTTTTCATTACTTGTCAACATGAACAATTAAGTAACAAAAAGACCAGCTCTACTTCCGTTACAAAGCCCATGAAAGAAACCGTCATGGATGGCTTAAAACGCCCTTGGAGTATGGCCTTTTTATCCCCAACGGAAGCATTAGTAGCCGAAAAAGACGGAGATTTATTAAAAGTCAATTTAAGTACCAAAACAAAAACAATTATTCAAGGATTTCCAACAGATGTAGCGGATAGTTTAGTAGTCATAGCTAAAGATTATCCTTTAGGCACTTATCCAACTGGAACAAATGGGTTTAAAGGGCGCTATAATGCGGGCATATTAGAAGTCAGATTAGCCCCTAATTTTAAAGAAAACCAATGGGTTTACGTCTCTTATGTTGCTGAAAAAGAAAAAAAGTATGCGACGAAAGTAATCCGAGCCAAATTGCAAAATAATACCTTAACGGATGTCCAAACTTTACTGCTTGCCCTACCCTACGCCGATGGTTTATTTCATTTTGGCGGTGGCATGCAATTTGGCAATGATGGTAAATTGTTTATTACAGTCGGTGAACGACTATTCGGGGAATCTTTACAACCCGAAATGCCAATTGCACAAGATTTGACAGATATGAGAGGAAAAATTTATCGACTCAATCCTGACGGCAGTATTCCAAGTGATAATCCAGATTTTGGCGCAAATGCAGTAAAGGGGATGTATGCCGCAGGAATTCGAGCGGCTCAAGGCATGGCAATCGACCCTCGAACAGGCGATATTTGGTTCTCCGAACATGGAACGATTCAAGGAGATGAACTAAATTTATTAGAATATGGGGCTAATTATGGCTGGCCTATTGTCAGTACAGGTAAATATAGAGGTGGTTATGTTCCACCAAAATTGGATATAGATTTTACGATGCCACTTTGGTCCTGGTTTAAAACAATAGCCCCAACAGGATTGACTTTTTATACGGGCACGGAATTTCCCCAATGGAAGAATAATTTGATTGTACCCGGCTTATCTCGTGGCAATTTTTGGCGATTGGTTATTGAAGACAATACAATTAAAAGTGTTGAAGAGTTGTTCCTCAATGAACGACACAGAACTAGAAAAGCGGTTCAAAGTCCCGACGGTCAATTATACATCTTAACAGATGAAGTCAATGGTCAGATTATTCGAATAAAAAACGGTATTTAATTAATCAGATTTTTTTAACTGAGTAAAATTTTAAAACAACCAAAAATAAATACATTTTGATTTCTCCATAGGATAGGTTATTTTCGAACTATATTAGACTTGTTACCCTTTAAATTACAGCCATCTGAAAATATCTTTTTCCGCTATTTTCCTTTAAAAAATGCTTCAATAGAAGGACTATTCAAGAATTTTTTAAAGAAAACTATCATGAGGAAAGTCAATTCCGAACCGCAAAGCGGATGGGATGCTATCTAAATTTCATATGACTATTTTCAAAGGGCAACAAGTCTATTTGAAATCACCCAGTTGTTAACCTTATTTTTTTGATGGAAGTCAGTAGTGAACTTTTATTTTTCTTTAGTGCATTAGGTGCTTTTAATGGCATCTTAATGGGCTTGTATTTTCTATTTTACGCCAAACCTCGCCATAAATCTAATTATTTTTTAGGCGCCTTATTATTGACGTTGAGTATTCGGATTGGAAAATCCGTATTCTTTTATTTTAATGATGATTTAGCAGGCATTTACATCCATATTGGATTAATCGCTTGCGCTTTGATTGGCCCAGCTTTATATTTTTATTTAAAATCGGTGATTGTTCCAGAAGCCCCTTATCCACAAGAATGGAAGTATCATTTAGGCGTTTTAGTGCCAGTATTGCTATTAGTTAGTTACTTTTTTCCTTGGCAAGAATACCGACCTTTATGGCAATATTATATCCTCGATATTATCTATATGGAATGGCTAGGCTATTTAGTAGCTGCGGGTTTTCTAATGGCTAAAGTCTATCGGCAATTTCGGCAGCGGCCCGACAAATTGAATAGTGTCGAAATTTGGTTAATCAGTGTTTTTTTAGGGACGGTTATCATCTTTATCGTCTATCAAAGTTGCGCTTATACTTCTTATATTACAGGGGCCGTTTCTTTCACTTTTATCTTTTATCTACTCGTTTTATTAATCATTTTTAATAAAAAAAAGGATGTCATTTTATTTAAATTACCTGCTAAATATGGAGATAAAAAAATTGAAGCTAAGGAAGTGAGTATCTTGACTAAACAATTGGCAGCGGTAATGCACGAAGAAAAATTATATAAAAATCCTAGTCTAAAATTACCCGATGTCGCTCAAAAATTAAATATTTTACCACATCGTTTGTCTCAGTTAATGAATGAAAATTTGGGTAAAAGTTTTTCTTTATTCATCAACGAATATCGAGTCAACGAAGCCAAACAACAATTATTAACCAATGATAATTTTACCCTAGAAGCGATTGGTTATGAATGTGGTTTTAATTCTAAATCCTCTTTCTACGCTACTTTTAAAAAATTGGCAGGCACTACTCCTGCTAAGTATAAAAGTCAGAAAGCTTCTTAAAACCACTCTAGGCAATCAGACAAATTTAAGTATTACGACAACATAAACTAACATTTTTTTTACCATGGAGATACGGAGAATACGAAGTTAATAGCGTTTTTTTTACGAGTATAGCTTACGTCTACTGTAAGGTCCATGTAGTTGTTAACACAAATAGCACAAAATAATAGTACACTTTACTTTAAAATCTAAGCTATACTCGTAAAAAAAACTCCGTGTTCCTCCATGTCCTCCGTCCTTCCGTGGTAAAAAAATTAGCCAACTCATCGCCATCTGACCACTTATTTAGTCCAAAATTATAATCCTGCACTCCAAGATTATCAAGAAACCCTCGTTTCTGATGGTAGAACAGTATCATTGTTTAAAATTTTTACTTCAAAAAAAATTGAAATGATGCCGACGATTTATGCTTTCAGAAAATTGACGCTACTTGTATTAATGGCTCTATTCGCCTTTAATGGAAAGGCACAAGACGATACCAACCTATCCATTCCTCAAAAAATTGACCAACTCTTTAAGGATATAATAAAAAACGAACCAGGAGCGGCAATCGGTGTCCTCCATAAAGGAGAAATCATCTATCAAAAAGGATTTGGGCTCGCCCATTTAGATTATGAGGCGCCTATTACCACTCAATCCATCTTTGAGTTGGGTGCTTTATCTATGCATTTTACAGGAACTTGTATTTTGTTATTAGAAAATCAAGGCAAGCTATCTTTAGATGACCCCATTCAAAAATACTTAACGGACTTTCCAAAATACCCAAAAGGACAACCAACTATTCGACAATGTCTACATCATTCAAGTGGTCTTCGAGATTATTTAGCCATGCTAGAGTTGAAAGGGCAATCGTTTGACATCGATTTTACGGCTACCGATTGTATGGATTTGATAAAAAGGCAAAAAAAGTTAACCATTTCGCCAGGTTCAGATTATAGATATTCTAATTCCAATTATTTCGTTTTAGCGGCGATTGTAGCACAAATTAGTGGTCAATCTATAGCTGATTTTGCCAAAGAAAATATTTTTGACCCCATCGGCATGACCAATACTTTTTATTTAGATACAAAAGGTAAAGTCATCAAAAATCGGGCGCTTAGTTATGCCAAGGATAGTAGCGATTATCGAATGATATACCCTTTAAATT
>CALFWI010000428.1 GCA_937928615.1 uncultured Saprospiraceae bacterium
ACTTGCCCTAGGTTATCCAAAATAACTAAAGATACGGATTCCTCCAATGGGCTTAAGAAGTCAATCGTTAATTGTTCACCAAAAGGATTCGGATAAGCAATAAATAAAGGAGCACCTTCGGGTGTTAAAAGTACTTGCGTACTTGGCGAATATAAATAATCGCCATTTTCTTGAATGTATTTTATTCGATAGAAACTAGTTCCTAGAGTTGGGGTTAAGTCCTGTAGTTGATAATGATTTTTTGCCCGACCAATAGCTTTTTTACCCAAGGATAATGCTTTAAAATCAATACCTGTTTTGGAATGTTCCAACAAATACCTGCCAGTATTCGCTTCATTTTTTGTTTCCCATTCAATGCCAATGATTTTGTCTTCAAGCACATTAGCTTGCACTTTGCCAAATTCAAAATCTTCTGGCGCTAACCCCGGAGGAGAAGAACAGGTATCAGGTTCTGCTAGAATCTCAGAAAAATTAGCAAAACAATTCAAAGAATCTATAACGGTGACACTATAAATACCTTCTGGTAGGCTGTCTAGTTGGTTGATGTCTCCAAAGGCAGGTTCCCAAGCATAACTATATGGAGCAGTACCACCAGAAACAATTAAATTGATGCTACCATTTGCCATATTACAATCTGGATCTACCGCTTCTGCGCTTACTAGGATTGGATTTTCTAAACAAGGGTCGAATTCCATTTCCTCTTCTTCTTCCATTTCTATCATTTCTTCTTCTTCTTCCTCCTCTTCTATTATTTCCACTATTTCTTCACAAACTCGACCAAATGCAATCGTGACAATATTTGATTCTTGTAAAAACTTGCTACATCCTGCTCGCCTTACACATCGACGGAAATAGGTCGTTTGCCCTACTGTTGCTGGTGTGTAAGCTAAGGCATGTGAATTGGGTAGCAACATCCATTGTGCGTTCCCATTATCTGGATTATCGGTGGTCATCATCCACATTACTTCTAAATCTCCACTTCCTCCACTAGGAGCTGCTATATTATTAATAATACTTGGATTAGGGTTTTCTGGACAAACGACTTGATTTGGACCGATAGTCCCTGAATTGGTTAAATCATCACAATTTCCTGGAAAATTGTCTACTAAGCCATCACAATTATTATCCAGATTATCTACAATTTCTAAAGCATTTTCATAGACTAATTGATTGGTATCGTCGCAGTCCATTGAATTACTAACATAATTCCTAGGTTGGGCAATGGCCAAAGAATCAAATAAAGGATTTCCAAAACCGTCTCCGTCTGCATCTAAAAACCAATTAATCGGGTCATTAGATTCGTCTATTAAATCATTACAGTTCTCATCGATGCCATTATCGGGTATTTCTATAGCCATTGGATGAATATTGGGATTGGTATCATCACAATCTGCACCACTTAAAACAAAACCAGCTGGCGAAGTACAAGCAATTCGGATAATATTCGGATTGCCAAAACCATCGCCATCATTGTCTGCATAAAAAGTAAGACATCCATCTGAACAATTAAAACCGATTAATTCGGAATCGTCACAATCACAAGCTGCACCTACACCATCACCGTCCATATCTATCTGATTAGGATTTGCAAGTCCTAGACAATTATCCAAACTATCAAGAATACCATCTTCGTCTTCATCTATTAAACTCATACTCATAGAATCCATCACCATTGAGTCCATATCCATAGAATCCATCATCATTGAGTCCATATCCATAGAATCCATCACCATTGAGTCCATATTCATAGAATCTATCATCATTGAGTCCATATTCATAGAATCCATCATCATTGAGTCCATATTCATAGAATCTATCATCATTGAGTCCATATCCATAGAATCTATCATCATTGAGTCCATGTTCATAGAATCCATCATCATTGAATCTATGTCCATAGAGTCAGCACCATTTAAGGTAAGCATATATTCACCAGGAACAAGGGCAGAAGGGAAGTCGAAATCTAAGGAGTCATCTCCATTTGCAAATATTTGCCCCATGATTTGTAGATTATAATTGCCTGCTCGATTCCTTTCTATAGGCGTACCAGAGATAATAATACATCCTAGAACAGAATCAGGAAATACACAATTAGGTGGATTACAAGCATAATCCAGACCACGTGGTAAGCCTAAGATAGCATCTGAATTATTTAGGGCAAAGCTATCTAAATCAAAATTTAATGGAGAAATAGTTACGTTATCTGTTAACTTAACAGTGAAAGTCAATTCATAAGGTATGCCAATAGTTGCTGGAAAGTCCGCTAATCCGCCATCTGGAAAGACAGATGCATCAAATGGAGTAGGGTAGAGCCCTAACGGAGCATTTATAAAGGTAGAATCTGGCGTGCAATTTTGTGCAAAAAGGGAATGGGTAAAAGTACTACTAATTAATAGCAGTACTACTCGCAAGTAGCGCATTGACTTCATAGTTCTTAGTTTTTATCTTGAATGTTTGGCGACGAAATCAAAGGGGTAGGATTGCGACGACCACTTTTGGGGGGAACATAGGGGGGAATGGGCTTAAATATACGAACTTTAAGCGATTATTTATACTGTTGTGGGATTTATTAGCATTGAAAATTAGATGGGCTGTTTGTCTAAATCAGAAATCATAATTCATACCTCTTATAATCTGTTTGTTTTACTTTTAGGTAGTATGACCTATGACTTCTGATTTTTTGCTAATGCTTTCTATGTATATACGATTAAAACTCAACTCCACCACCAATCATCAAATGCATTAAAAACTTTGATTTTCCTTCCTGTAATGGAATTGGAATAAAATCAATATCTGCGGCGTCTCTAATCGCAATATTATAATTATTATTTTCTGTGAAATCGACTGGATACATGCGGATACCAGCGAATAGATGAATATTTCTTAGGCTAGATTCGCAATCAAATTTATAACCAGAAAAATAAAGTGGTACAGCAATCTTTGCTCCGAAATAAGGCCTAAAACTACTTAATTCAACTACATCTGAAATGATTTCATTCTCTGGACTAAACAAAGTTCTAGGAAATTGACCTTGGTCTTCTCCCCATAATAATCGGGTTTGATGACTGAAGAATGCACCGCCTTCTATTTCTACAATTGGTAAAGGGAAATAGAATTTCCAAGATAATCCTGCACTTAATTGAGTTGCTTGAATAGAAAATTGTTCTTCTGGTAAAACCTGTTCAAATTCTTGGAACGCTCCTTGAGGGTCTACAGCATAAGCTTGGAATTGATCTTGATTAAAATCTAATCTGATAGATTCAAAGGATGCTTTTAAATTTAAGGTAGAAAAAGACCCTGTTTTTCTTTTATTGATTTGCCATTCAAAAGGTAAACGAAAACTTAGGCTGACTCGATGCGCTTGTTGCTGATTCCAAAATTCGCTGACTCCTTCTTTTAAAAAAGCAGATTGGCTATATTCAAAAGCTAATAATGGAGTGACACTTCTAAAGTTATCGCTAGCTTTAATGATTGGATAAATTAATTTTTGATCGTCTTCATTATCAGACTCTAAGTTTTTTTCTACTTTTTCAGAAATGGTACGTAAAGCCTTGACTACTAATAACTGTTCTGTTTCACGGGCAATTTTATTCGCTTCTCCTTTGGTTAGTTTAGTGATGGTTTGTTTTTCTAGGAAATCTCGTAATTGAGCTTGCCAAACATTATTTTCTGGCTCGTAATTCATTACTTCGTCCGTCTTATCATCAAATTTAGGCACAAAAATAATCTGTGGTTTTACTTGAGTAAAAAACTGATCTAATAATGTGGTTACTATTCTAGGTTGATTTTCGTCTGTAGCAATTAAATTTAGATTTTCTTTGATGTCAATTTGGTCACCTTGAAAATCATCTTTTAAATAGGTTGCCTTCATCCATGCTAATTTATGTGGCAAGCCACTAATAAATTTGGTTTCTCCAGCACCTAAAATAAATTCATCTAGCTCTGCCTCTGGTTTATTTTGCATAAAAACCGTAAGCGTCGCATATGGGTGAATATTTTTTAATTGATAACTATATTTAGAACAAGCATCTACTTCAATGAAACCATTTAAGTTATATAATTGTGCCGCAGCACTACTTAATTTTGGTTCACTAGGGTCTTCCACTTTAGTTCGTTTGGGGTCGGGACGACGATAGATATTTACATTGGCTTTACTCGGGCGACTATCTGGACGTTTTCTATTATCTTGTGCAACGGGTTGAGTCGGTTCCTCTGTTATTTCTGGTTGTTGAGATTGCTGAGGTTGTTGAGGTTGCGTTGAATTATCTGCAATTGGTGCTTCGGTAGCAGTCGTTACTTCATTAGCCTTTTGTAGAATAGCTATTTTTAACTCCTCATCCATTTCTTGTTTTGGTAATTCTTCTGGCTGGCTCTCTAAACGAGCATAAAATTCAGCCCTATTAGCTTCCCAATCAAATTTTAAATCTTCTACACTGGCAATACTTTCAAATTCACCAAAAAGTGCATCCCTCTTTTCTCCACCATAGTTTTTTTGTAATAATAATTGACCATTATTATCTATGATGCTGACTCGATACTTGGGCATAGTATAATCTATACGATAGGCAAAACCAGTTCCAGGAATAGCTGTTTGTAATAAATAATTACTTTTTAAACCCCGAATAAAATCTACCTGAATGTACAAATTTCCGTTTTGAGGAACTTGCGTCAAATTGTTAAAATTGAGGTTGATATCCTTCTCTGTCAAGATGTTACCATAAGGGGTACGAAAAGGCGTTACCTCCAAACTATAAGTCGAATAGTTTGCCAAATTTACTTGTGCAAAAGAAATAGAAGCTAGAAAGCATACAAGGGCTGTGATTAGCCAGCGTGGTGTTTTTTTCATAGTATGAAATTTTGTCGTTCCTTATTCACCTAATAGTAGACCTACGTGGGACAAAATAAGAACTGCGAATTAAATACCATAGCACTTAATAACAAAGACCATTAGGAAGATGGTTTTGCTATTAATTTAATATAGGTTATTTAATTCGCAGTCTGTGTAGTACTTTTTTAATTTAATTACAACCAAAAAATAGTTTTTTATTTGGTTGAGTAAGGAGGGAAAATCTCTAATTTACTGTAAAGATAGGGAATAATTGAAGTAGATGAAAGTGGTGAAAAAAGAAAAAATACTTATTGTTTTTTGATATTCGTAAATGATTATTTAATAGTTTTATATGGTTTAGTAATAATTAATATTTGTATAAAATCTACTAATAAATTAATGATTTTTTGCAAAAAAGCTAAAACCTTTTGCATTATTCATTTTTTGCAAAAGTATAGATTGGTACACGACTGACAGATTTGTTTGGTTAAGATGTGCAACTACAATATTTAGGCGAAACTCGTTGGAATAATGTATTTTCAGGCGCAACTATTTTTACTATTCTATTGGCTTGTTTAGGTCTATTTGGTTTGATTGCATTGACCCTAGCAGAACACACTAAAGAAATTGGCGTGCGAAAAATATTAGGTGCTTCCATTTTTGACATTACTTGGATGATTGCTCGACAGTTTGTTTGGCTGCTTTTAATTGCTAGTATTATTGCCATACCCGTCGTACTGTACGGTATGCGAGAATGGTTAAGTGATTTTGCTTACCGAGTTGATATTCAATGGTTCGTTTTTTTATTAGCTATTGGTCTCACTACTTTTTTAACTTTGTTGACTACAGCTGTTCAATCAGTTAGTTAAAATAGCCAAGTTTTCTTAAAAATATCGTCTAAATCTTGCAAAGAATAAATAAACTCCTGTATATTTGTTCTTATTTAGATTAAATAAAAATAAGGAAACCTTTTCTTATGTCTACACTACCTACTAATAAGCAAAATTTCCATCCTGAAAACGCTAACTTGCGTTTACCTTTCGCTTTGCCAATGATTCAAGGTAAAAGTCTAAAGAAAAAATGTTGTAAAAAATATAAAAAAGGCAAACAATGTAAACGTTGCCCAAAAGGTGCTATGTGTGATTTTTGAGACCTTATATAGACCTTGTTTTTAATTAGAATAATTCCGAATTAGCTTACCTATGCTTTTGCTATAAACCTAAGCCTATATATTTGCGTTTACAGGGTGAATATCCTATGAATATTCAAGAGAATGAACTGTATGCGAACGGGAAGGCTGAATTTTTTGTATAAGGAACAGCATTTTAAATTAAATGGCTACCTAATGTTTTACCGTTAGCTACTAATATTTACACGATAACAGGATGCTGATTCGATTTTTTATGCAATCTTGTTACTGCTAAACCTTTATACCCGTAAACCTTTAAATTTATATATTTATGATTTCTGAGAAAATGGCAAAGGCGCTTAATGCGCAAATTCAACTAGAAGGACAAGCTTCTTTTTTATATTTATCAATGGCTTCTTGGTGTGATAGAGAAGGTCTTGAAGGCTGCACCAAATTTATGCATCGACAATCAGGAGAGGAAAGAGAGCATATGTTGAAAATATTTGAATATTTAAGTGAAGTAGATGCACATGCTTTGACACCTGCAATTAAGTCTGTACCGCATGAATTTGGCTCGGTACAAGATATGTTTCAAGAAGTTTATCAGCATGAACGGAAAGTGACAGCTTCGATTCATAAATTGATGGATATTGCGGTCAAAGAAAATGATTATACCACGCATAATTTTTTACAATGGTACATCATGGAACAGCGAGAGGAAGAAAATTTAATGCGCTCTTTATTAGACAAGATTAAATTAATTGGTAAAGGTCCAATGACTTTATATTATATTGATAAAGAAGTTGAAAAAATTAATGCAGCGGAGTTGGCAGCGGAGGCAGCAGCAGAGGAGGCTGGATAATTAACTCAAGTTGCGGAGCATTAAAAATGGCTATATTGTTTTTGGGGCTTGAAATAACTGATTTTGATGCTATTGCCCCCTCAACAATATAACAATTTAGCCATATAACCATTGTCCGCAACTTAAATTAATTAATAAAATTATGAACGATTTATTAGGTTATTATTGTAAATATAATGTCTGGGCTAATGAAAAATTGGCTTCCTTTTTTGCAGATAAACCAGAAAAATTATTAATACAGCCTATCGAAAATAGTTTTCCTTCTATTCGTAAAACTGCTTTACATATTTTAAGTGCAGAGAAAAGCTGGTTGGCTAGAATGAAGGAAGATAAAACCAATAATGCTAGAGTAATGGACGATTTTGTCTCGACAAATGCTGTTTTTGAGGATTTAGTTGGAACATCTACTGCATTTTTACAATTTGTCAACCAACAAGATACTGCTTTTTTTGAGTCCTTGATTTCTTATAACACTTGGGATGGAACGGTCTGGGAAATGCAGCCGAAAATTATGGTGCACCATTGCATGAATCATTCGACTTATCACCGTGGACAATTGATTACTTTAGCTAGACAATTAGGGATGAAGGAAGGTGTCCCGAGTACAGATTTACTTTATTTTTCTCGAGAAAAATAGTTGATAAGATATTGTAAGAATAAAAAAATCGGTCGCAAACTGCAGACCGATTTTTTTTTGCACATTTAATTAATCTTAGAAATTTGATATAAAATATCATTTCTACTGTTGGAACGATGATATTCCTTATAATGCTGCTTTGTTTTTGAATTTTTGTGCAAAATTTTATGGCTAAATAACTATTTTACGTGACCCATTTGCTTATTTCTCGTTTAATAGATACATAGCTTTTGATTCTTTATTGAACATGCAGTTGATTAGGCGCTTATAGATAGTCCACTAGAAAATCAATCTTTATGTAAAATGCCACTAAATGTGATTTGAGATTGAAAATTAAACTATAGTAAACCTTTAATCTAAAAAATGCCTATTTTACGATTAATTTTAGTTTAAAGGCCCTCGTATTAAATAATAAAAGCATAACCCATCATGGCAGAAAATGAGTATCAAGGACCACCACCAATTAAAAAAGCGAGTAGTATTTATAGTATAGGAAAAAAGGCATTGATTATTTCCATGTTGGCAATAACAGCTATGATTTTATTGAAATACTACAAGCCGAGTATTCCGAATCCAATTGGTGGAGGAGACCCTACTATAACACATATTCCAAAAGAATTGCACATTAACTATATTCCTGCGGAATATAATGCGAATGTAGATGAAGAAGATGCTTTAGTAATTTTGTCTAATCCTAATCGGTATCGACGAGATTTTGACCAATTGGTTTATGATTTTAATTTATCCTTATTAGGACATGTCGCCAATCGAATGGATTTGTCTATGGAAATAAAAGCAGGATTAGAGACGGAATACCAAAAACATCATGCTTATCTAAAAGACCTCTATTTTCAAGACTTTATAGCGCTCAAAGATACCACAGATAGCTATCAACAATTATGGTATCAGACAGAAAATGCCAATGCGGTAGAAGTATTAAATGAAGTGGCTTCAAAGTATACGTGCCCAATGATTAATACCATTATTACGTCCTTATTACAGTCGGGGTCTTCTCCCTTGGCTGGCGCTGGAAAGTATGTAGAAACACCTTGTGGTGTAGCTTTAAAAGAAGGCTTACAGCCGATGATGAAACGTTTAGAAGCTAAAGCAGCTATTGCTGATTTTAGTCGAGCAAAGGGCTTTTTGGAGGAAAAAGTAGAAAAAGCGATTTCTGAACTAGCTACAATGGAAGTCCGTGATAAAAAAGGATTAAACACGGAACTAAAAACCAATGTTTGGGGCGTAAATGTTTCTTCTACGGATATTGAAATTTCTGCGATTAGTATTTTGAAAGTCGGCTTTAAGTTAAATGAATTATTTGATATTAGCGTTGATGAAGGCAAAAATGCCGTAACCATTACCTTACCTGAACCACAAATTTTATCCCATGAAGTTTATCCTAAAGTAGATAAATTAGAAGTAGGATGGATGCGAGAAATCAAAGACGAAG
The DNA here is from genome assembly GCA_937928615.1 of uncultured Saprospiraceae bacterium. Classification (GTDB taxonomy): domain Bacteria; phylum Bacteroidota; class Bacteroidia; order Chitinophagales; family Saprospiraceae; genus JAFMDF01. The sequence goes on from CALFWI010000428.1 coordinate 8,907, forward strand.
ATTTTAACAAAAACTTTAATTTATTGCGTCGAGAATTTAGGTCAGATGCGATGAATAGTGATATTATGTCAAAAGCTAAGCAAGAGGCAGTAGAATTAATGGATTTGATGTTTAGTCCTGTGGTGGCAGGCTTAAATAGACGCTATAAATTGCAGATTCGATTTAAGAGAATTGCGCAGGAAGTAGATGCGGATTTGTCTAGCGTTAATTGAGTCATTAGTCATTTAACTTAGCATAAATTAGAAAATGATGCTTTCATTAAGAAAAAATGAAAACAGCAAAAGAAATATGGAATAACGAAGCATTAAAATGTGGTGGCTTCTATGAATTGGTCATTGAAGTTTCGAGTAATGAAGAAAGAGCGTCCGTAAAAGCGCTAACTAAAAAATTATTTCAACTTGATTTTGTAAAAGGTCCATTCAATGCTGAATTTATAAAAGTTGAATTAGACTTGGAATACTTTGATAATTTGGGATTCATTGAAGTTGAAGAAAAAACCGAAAACTGCTAATTTTCCGCCTCCTCAGGATATTCAATCCGTACATGCAAAATACTCTTCAATAATTGCTTGAAAACATTTCGACATTTCTCTAATTCTTCAAAACTGAGTTGAGACTCAGAAAGTTGTTCATTTTTGATTTTATAGTCGATTAATTTATCCACTAATTGACAAATTTCGTCAAAAGTAGGGTCTTTTAGGCTTTTGCTAGCTGCTTCGATAGAGTCAGCTAGCATTAAAATCGTTTGTTCTTTAGTACGTGGTTTTGGTCCTGGATAACTGAAATCGGCAATATTAGCCGTTTCATTTGGATGATTTTTGAGGAAATTTCTATAGAAATATTCAACTTTGGTCGTGCCGTGATGGGTACTGATAAAATCAATTAGAATGGTGGGTAATCTGAATTTCTTAGCTAAATTGACGCCTTCTGTTACATGGTCAATGATTACTTTGGCACTTTCTAATTCGGTGAAATTATCGTGTGGATTTTGACCATTTTGGTTTTCAATATAAGAAAGTGGTTGTAGCGTTTTACCTATATCGTGATAAAGGGCGGCTACTTTTACTAGTAATTGATTGGCCCCAATCTCTGTAGCGGCAGCCTCGGCTAAATTGGCGACTTGTAAAGAATGCTGTAAGGTGCCAGGTGCTTCTAAAGATAATTTTTTAAGTAAAGGGCGATTTAAATCGGACAATTCTAATAATCGAATGGAAGAAGTGAAGCCGAAAATTCGTTCTAATAATGGAATCAGTGGATAAGCTAAAAGGGTCAATACGACACTCGTAAATAAGTAAGCATAATTGCTCCAATCTATGCTAGAAAGATTCCCTTCTTTAATTAGAGAAAGCCCTAAATACCCCAAACCGAAAGTGATTAGAATATAAAAAATGGAAAGAAAGAAGGTAGACCATCTGGTTTCATTACTCGTCAATGAAGCGACGATTCCTGCTAAAATTTGTAAAAAAGTAAATTCATAACCTAGAGAGGATAAAAAACTGGCTATCAATACAATAGTGATATGTATAAACAGCGCTATTCGGTCATTATAAAAACTTTTGATGACAATGGGTACAATGCAAAATGGAATTAACCAAGCATTAATGTCTTCAAAAGATTCTATCAAATACACCAAATAGCTATATAACATTATCCACATTAAAATGAATAATAGTTTGTTGAATTTCTCCATGACCTCCCATGCTTCCAATCGAAGGTATAAGAGAAATACACCAATGATTAAACTAGTGAGTAAAAAATAGCCTGCAAAGACGGCTACATGTGTTTTGTTTTGACTTACTTGTACTTCATATTGGGTTTTGTAAGAGAGTAAAGTTTGATAAATCTGCTGAGTGACAATACCATCTCTAGGGATGATTAAATCTCCTTTTTTGACCCTTCCTTGGGTCGTTGGTAGACTATTCATCTGTTCTGTTTTATAGCGATTCGTCAAGGCTTCGCTATAAAATAAATTAGGTTGAAAGGCATTTTCAATCAGCGGAAAAATGAACTCAGGTTCTTTTAGGGGGGCATAGGGTAGGGAGTCGCCCATTAAATCTAGGACGGCTCTTTTATTACGAATATTTTGTAAGGTTTGTCGATATTCTGTATTGCCTTTGATGATATTAATGACAAAATCAATGTCTTTATTTTGATAAGGATGATTGTCTGGAATAATACCTACGTTAAAATACCGGTCTAATAGCTTTAACCCATATGCTTTATATTTCTCTGGTTGATTTAGGACTTCTACAAATTGACTTCCTGTTTGTTGTTCTGCAATTTGTTGGTCAAATGCAGTTAAAAAACGTGCTTTTTCTTGTTTGATAACGGTCAAGTCCATTTCATAATAGGGGGGGAATTCCGTATTTATTTGGTCGATAGCCGCTTGAATTTCTGTATCTGTCTTTCGTATAGCGAAATCAAAAGGTGCCACTAAATCATCATAGCGCCAAGATTGCCCTTCTTGAAATTCATACTTAAATTTGATATTATTTGGAAATAATAAGCTAATGAAAGCAACGACTCCTAAGATTAGTAAATACTTTACTAAAAGTGGTAGATTCTGGATGGTGGATTTGACCTTGTTATTCAAAATATTAATTTCTGTCAAATGTGATTGTCTAGTTTATCTATAATCCACCCACAGTTTCCACTGCAGCAGCTTTATAATTAACTCTATACTTAGCAAAGGTAATAGATTTTGAT
>CALFWI010000429.1 GCA_937928615.1 uncultured Saprospiraceae bacterium
TTAAATGAAACCTTTGCCAGTATTTTAGAAAAAAGTCAAAAAAATCTATTTTTAAGATGGAGCAGAGCTATAGAAGTTCCTCAAGGGTATTCCATTAAAGCGGATGAAACGACTCCTGCTTATCAAGGAGATATTAATAAATATTATGTCCGATATGCACAGACTTATGAAAATCGTATCAGTTTTGGCATAACAATGGAAAAAGACGCAGGAGAAACATTTTTTAAAGGGAAAAATCGACAAGGGTTTGATTTTAACTCTGTCCATTTTATGTATAAAAAAGTCAATAAAGCAATTGATAGAATCGTACTCGGTGATTTTCGAGCACAATTTGGACAAGGGTTAATTCTAAATACTGGCTTTTCTCCAGGCAAAAGTGCTTTTGTCACCAATATTCGTCGGTCAGGGTCTGTCCTCAATCGTTTTACTTCGGTCAATGAACAAAATTACTTGAGGGGAGCAGGTATTACGCTAAATATTAATAAAAAATTAAAACTTAGCGGGTTTATTTCTAATAGAAGAAGGGATGGCAATGCGATTTCAACAGATACCTTAAATATAGATAACGAAATACAAAACTTTACTTCCTTACAGTTATCTGGTTTACACCGAACAGAAAAGGAAATAGAAAAAAAGAACACCCTAAGCCAATTAACCATCGGGGCTAGTTTAAAATACAAAGACCGTAAAGGCAGTATTGCCCTAAATGTTTTAAACAATCAGTTCGGACAAACAATTGGTAAAACCGATAAACCTTATAATTTATATGCTTTTAAGGGGCAACAATTATTAAATGCTAGTTTGGACTATACTTATTACTACAAAAATTTTACCTTCTTTGGAGAAACCGCTTGGAGCGACAACCAACAACTCGCTAGTGTAAATGGTATTATAGCCACCTTAAGTCCTAAAGTTTATTTTTCGCTGCACAGTCGATTGATGCCTAGAAATTTTCATAGCTTATTTGGGCAAACCTTTTCTGAAACAACGGGTACAACGAATGAAAATGGGCTATATATGGGCATAGAGATTCGACCAACGAATGAATGGCGATTTGTTGGGTACATTGATACTTGGCAACATCCTTGGTTGCGATTCCGAGCAGATGCACCTTCTAAGGGTAATGAGTATTATGCCAGAGTCACCTTCTATAAACGTAGAAACATAGAAGCCTATTTTCATTGGAAACATGAACGAAAGCAGGAAAGTTATCGCTTGGATTATAGTCAATTAGATGAATTATTATACAAACAAAAAACTAATTTTCGACTCCAATTAAATAAGAAAGTAACGAAAAGACTTGAATTAAGAAGTCGCCTCGAATGGTCTATTTTTGATATTGAAGAAAGCAGTAATTCGGAAGGCTTCATTTGGTATGACCAAGCTTATCGACCTCAATCAGCAACAAAAAACAAAGGTTTTCTCGCCTATCAAGACCTTATTTACAAACCTATCAATATCCCTTTTTCTTTCACGACTCGCTTTGCTATTTTTGATATTGATGATTACAATGCTAGAATTTATGCTTTTGAAAACGATGTGTCCTATCAATTTTCTGTTCCAGCTTATTATAATAAAGGGACTCGATTTTACTTTAATCTAAGATATCGAGCAAAACGCCACTTAACTTTAGAGGCGAGATATGCCCAAACTTACTGGGCGAATCAAGATGGATTTAGTAGTGGCAATAATCGGATTGAAGGGCCAACTAAGTCTTCGGTGAAAGTGCAGGCCAGATGGCGATTTTAATTTAGTAGATGTTCCAATCTTTAATCTTTTAAGGTAAGTATGACTGATTCTTTTAAACCTGTTATTTTTATGATTTCTGTGATGGAAGTATTTTTTTGTAATAAATGTTTAGCAAATTGAATTTGCATTGCTTCTTGTTTTTTTGCAGCTATTAAGGCTTCTCTTTGGCGAGCTAATTGTGCCTCTTGGTTTTTGAAAATATCGTAAAGAGAATTAATGATTTTCATAAATGAATATTTTTATCATAAGATTACAAACAACAGTCCCTATTTTACAATAATTTATATTTTAAAATAAATAACAAAACTATTTGTATTAAAAACAAAAATACTCATCTTTGCAGTACAAAATAATGCAAACAACTTCAAAAAGATACTTAATCCTATTATATGATAATACCCTCGATGGTTTATTATCGGCTATATTTGATATCTATCGACTCAAATTAGATGATTTTGCTATTATTCCCACCAAGGATTTTCAAGAAACCTTATTTAAACCCACTTTAAATGTCTCCACGAATAAAGCTAAAGCTAATCGAATTAAGATGGGTATCAAGCGTAAAACTCAAAAAAATCTCCTGCCCTACTTGGCGCATTTTTTTGACACAACTATTCAAAAAGAACAAGCTATTTATCAATTTATTCACGATGTTTTTCAACAAAAAACTACTGCTTTAACGCCCCATTATACAACAAATACTTAGCTCTAGTTTTTTTAAATTGATTCAATCCTTTTTGCCAAGTAGTCTTTATTTGATTGGCCGTTTTTCCAGCTATAATTTGTTCGCGCAAATCTGCGCCTCCTGCTAATTTATCAAAAAATTTATTCTTTAAAAAGAAGTCTTTTTTATTAGGATAATTTTGATAAGCGGTGATTAAATAATCTAGATTTAATGCCTTTTCATTTCTTATTTTGGTTAACTCAACTTTAGTTAAATCAAATCCTTTACAGATTTTTCCTTCTAATTTAGGATATTTAGCACCGTCCATTGGTTCGGGGATAAATTCATAATTGCCAATTGCTAAATCGGAATGACCATAAACTTGAAATTGGGTATTCGTTCCTCGACCTACACTAATGGTAGTCCCTTCAAAAAAACATAAAGAGGGATATAAATAAATAGACCGATTATTCGGCAAATTTGGAGAGGGTTTAATAGGTAATTCGTAAACGGTCTCATGGTTATAATTTTCGCAAGCAATCGTTGATAAATTACACTGAATGCCCCCTTTTAACCAACCTTCTCCATTCACCATTTGGGCATATTCTGCTATCGTCATTCCATGCACTACTGGAATTGGATGCATCCCTACAAAAGATTGGTAATCTGGGTCTAAAATTGATCCATCTACATAATGCCCATTTGGATTGGGTCTATCTAAGACCAATACGTCTACCCCATTTTCTGCACAGGCTTCCATCACATAATGCATCGTGGAAATATAGGTATAGAATCTTGCGCCGACATCTTGAATATCAAATATAACTAAATCAATTCCTGCTAATTGAGCTGGTTTAGGCTTTTTATTTTTCCCATATAAAGATAGTAAGGGAATGCCTGTTTTTAAATCTACGCCATCTACTACCTTTTCTCCTGCATCTGCTTTTCCTCGAAAACCATGTTCTGGCGCAAAAATAGTTTTAATCCTAATTCCTAATTGTTGTAACGTATCTGCCAAATGGGTATCGCCTATTGTAGAGGTCTGATTGACAACTAAAGCAATATTTTTGTTGTTAATTAAATCAAAGTATTCGGCTATTCTGGCTGCTCCGACTTTTACTTTTTTCTCTTTTATGGAAGTCGGAATAACAGCAGCAACTGTTTCCCTATTTTTATTTTGTTCGGCTGGAGAACAATTCATGCAAAAAAAAGAGAGAAAAAGAATAAGTATATTTACTTTTAGCTTCATTTTAAAAACATATTATAAGTAGCTTAAAGCATTCATGTTTAGCTACAAAGTTCCAAATTAAAAAAGACTAGTAAATTTAAGATATTTTAACCTAAGAAACGTAAAATTACTAAATAACCCAAGTTATAGGGGATGAGTTTTATATAAAGAATTGCAAAGACAACTAAGCACTCGCTATTTACAAAACTCACAACCCACAACTCGCAACTCGAATTAAATTATGGTAGTAGAAATCATGGCCTTTGGGATTACCAAAGATATAGTAGGCAAAACAATTATAAATTTTGAGTTACCCGATGGCAGTTCTGTAAAAGAATTAAAGGAACAATTAGCAACAAATTATCCAAAAATGCGGGAATTGAAATCTTTATTGATTGCTGTTAATGAGGAATATGGTGACGAAACACATATTTTGAATGAAAAAGATGAAATCGCATTGATTCCTCCAGTTAGTGGTGGATAAAGTTATTATTGTTTGCTTACTTCTTCCGTTTGATGGGTAGGCTCAGGCGCTATATTTTGTGGATGATAAGTCGCTCTGTAAAAATAGAGCGCAATTAAAAAAGTTAATACACCAAGTCCTATATAAGAGACTTTCCAGCCCCACATATTGCCGATGTGTTCGTCGGGGTCAATTCCTTGGGATTTCCAAAATGCTTCTAGATGTTTTAACATATTGCAAAAATAAGAAAAATGCAGCCAAATTAAAAATATCTAGGCGTATGTACCTTCCGTACTTTATAATCTAAATCATACCCCAGCATCAATTCAAAAGTACCATTAGAACTATTGGATAATTGAGTCAACGTAAAATCGTAAGCAGCTCCGATTCGCATGCCATTATTCAAATAAAAGGAAAACCAAATGTCTGCTGAATCATTAGAACTGTCTCCTCCAAACGCAGCAACTTCAAAAGCAGAACGATAAGAAACGCCTATCCAAAATACTTCATTGAAAAACAAGGAGAAATCAATATCAAATTCAGTGGGTGCGCCTACCTGAGAAAGGGTTTGCTGATTGGCCGCAAAATCAGATAAAAATCCTACATTTTTAATTAACAAAGAAGGTTTAAAAATAAGGCTTTTTCCAGAAAGCTCAATCGCCGCCCCCGTCATAAAATAGTAATGTCGATAAAACTTATCTCCGTTTCGGCTATTATTTTTATCAACTGGTTCAATAAAATCTCTTAAATCATTTTCGATAACATGAGGAATAGAAAATCCTGCATAAAATTTTGGTGAATAATAATATAACCCAGCTCCAACATTGGGTACTAGTCTAGTAGGATTGGTGTCTGCATAGATAGGGTCATCCGCTTGTGGGTCTTTAAAATTCAATCGGCTCCAATCAGACCGCCAATTGATTAACCCCATTTGTAGTCCAATAGACAATTCTCCTTTGGCAAATGGGAAATGGTAAGCATAGACGGCGTTGGCAGTAGTAGAATTTCTTGCTCCTATTCTATCATTAATAAAAGTAGCACCAACAGAGACTCTTTTACCAATAGGACTTTGTAGCGTAAAAGTCTGAGTAGTGGGGGAATATTTAAAGGAATTCCCACCTACAGATTGATTCAATCCTAACCACTGTTCTCTGTAAAGTATATTTACGGATAAAAAATCTTTACTCGCCGCATAAGCTGGATTAAAGACCTGTGAATTGAACATGTATTTAGTAAACATTGGGTCTTGTTGTGCCAATAGTTGTCCTAAATGTATACTCCCAATTAGTAATAATAATAGTGTAATCTTTTTTGTCATCTTCCTGAAATAGTTACTATTCCAGCACTTTGTTTTAGTATTTTTAGTCTATCAGAAATGAATTGTCAATTATTATTTTACTTCATTCCTATACGGTATCGTAGGGGTTAAGGTGTTTTTAAAATTTTCTCGTAGTTTTTTAATAAAACTAAGGTGCTGATTGAATTTGGTAAAAAGAGCGTCAGCTAAAAAATTGATAAAGAGCTAGCCAAACGTGTCGGACACCTTCGAGGTGTCCGACAC
>CALFWI010000430.1 GCA_937928615.1 uncultured Saprospiraceae bacterium
TGTCCTGCTTGTAATAATTGTTCGACGGCTTCCATTATGCCAATCACGCCAAATTTATCATCCATTGTACCACGACCATAAATCGTATCGTTTTTAATCCCCTCAGTAAAAGGATGAACCGTCCATTTTCTTAAAGAGGCAATTGGGACGACATCAATATGAGATGCTAAAACCATTGGTTCTAGCGAGGTATCACTTCCTGACCATTTATACAAATGACTAAATTCATTAAAAGTCTGGTGCTCTAATAATGAGTCTGCTAATGGATAATTATTAACTAAAAAATCATTGAATAATCGAAATTGTGTAGAATCAAAATCTGCTTCGTTCTCGAACGAAACGGTTCTAATTGAAATTGCTTTCACAAATCTTTCTACGGCCCCTTTAGGCGTTGCTACTTTTTCTACTGCCACTACTTCTAACTGATTGGAACTAAATGTAAAAGTATTGAAGAGTAGATAGGCGAGGAATAATAGAATTAAAACTATAAATGCAAGGAAGAATTTTTTCATGAGGTTAAAGGTATTAATGGATATTTAAAAGTCAAAACTTTTATACCGATACCTTAGCCATAACATAAAAATAAATTTATCAATTTAATTTTTTCACCCCCTTTACAAATACTCTTTAAATCTACCTGATGGTTTTAAAATCATTTTCCTTGGAATAGTAAAACGAAAAATACTACCCTCATTTGGCGTAGATTCTACCCAGATTCTACCCCCATGTAATTGCACTATTTTTTTACAATGAGATAAACCGATACCATATCCTTCATATTTATCCCTAGAATGCAATCGCTGGAATATGTCAAATATTTTGGTTGAATGTGCTTGCTCAATGCCAATCCCATTGTCTTTAATAGCAAACTGCCAATACTCGTTGTCTTCGGCTACAGAAATCCTAATGATTGGATTCGTTTGTGGTTGTTTAAATTTAATAGCATTGACAATTAAATGTTGAAATAGTATTTGAATTTCGGTTTTCTGACCAAAAATTATGGGTATATCATCAACGAGAATTTTAGTATTCGTTGCCTCCAAAGTTGGCTGAAGTATTTGGCTTATATTTTTAATCAATTCGCCGATAACAATCGGTTCATGAATACCAGAATTACCAATTAGAGAATAATCTAACAACCCCTTAATCAGTCCGCTCATCCGATTGCTAGCATTTTGAATATGTTCCAAACTAGCTTTCCCTACTTCATCTAATGAGTGACTATATTTGGAAGATAATATTTGACTAAAACTACTGATGGTGCCAAGTGGTTCTTGTAAATCGTGGGAGGTAATGTAATTAAATTGTTGTAATTCAGTATTCTTAGCTTCTAATTTAGCAATTACTTCTTTTAATTCTTGCTGTTTCTCTTCTGCTAACTTAAAAAAGTTTAAGAAAGCGATATAGAAACCAAACGTAACAATATAATAGGTAAATATTATAGTGATATCTATACCTAGTTTATAACTGAAATAGGTAAATATACAAGTGCAAGCAAGATAATATAGATGTTTCCCTAATATGTTTGGGTATAATAAAGAAAATGCCATTGGAAGAATGGACAGGTACACCACACCAGAAATAAATAATTCAGATAGGCATAAATGAATGGATAATGCCAATAGGTAAATAGAAGTTAGGTTGATAGCTATATTATGTCTCGACCTTTTACAAAAGAAAATATTAAGTAACATTAATAGCATGAGTGTGCCATTGATAGCTACAGGAATGAAATCAAGAAAATAAAAACGATATACTAAAAGAATAAAAGCGCCTATTAAAACGATATAATTAATGATATTAATCAGCCTAAATCTTACGGTATTTAATGGCGACAATTCATTAGTTAACCCTAAATCAAATAAGTGAGAAAGTCTATGTTTGAATAGCTTATTCAAAAGCGAATGATTGATTGGTTAAATTTAATACACTCTTCCTTTTATTATCTCTTATTTAGTAACTCTAAAATCAGACCAAAGATCAAACTATTAAGCACAGCAACTAATAACTTTCCTTAATTCAAAGGTGGCACACAACTAAAAAGCCCCATCGTATCACAACGATGAGGCTTTTTTATCAAAGTAACGTTCTTTACGAACGTTCTATATTTATCTTTCAAATCACCATGATTGCTAAAATCATGGTGATTTTTCAACCAATTCTTTTTACAAGAAAGGTGCAATTACCAAAGCAACTACAGACATCAATTTCAATAAGATGTTCAATGATGGTCCAGAAGTATCCTTAAATGGATCCCCTACTGTATCACCAACAACTGCTGCTTTGTGCGCATCAGAACCTTTGTAATGCTTCTCCCCTTGGATAGTTACCCCTTCTTCAAACATCTTCTTCGCATTATCCCAAGCACCACCTGCGTTAGATTGGAAGATAGCCATTAATACACCACAAACAGTTACGCCTGCTAATAAACCTCCTAGCATCTCAGCACCACCTGCAAAACCGATGATTACAGGAGAAACAACTGCTACCATACCAGGCAAAACCATTTCCCGAATCGATGCATCTGTAGAAATCTTAACACATTTGCTATATTCTGCTTTTCCATCCGCTGCATCAAATACTGCACGATCAGATGCACTCCATTCACTCATTTCTTTTCCGTCATTCTTTTTCATCATCGCTAAAGCAGCTTTCAATTCAGGAATATCTTTGAATTGTCTTCTTACTTCTTGAATCATATCCATTGCTGCACGTCCAACTGCTCCCATAGACATAGCTGAGAAAACGAAAGGTAACATCCCTCCGATTAATAAGCCTGCCATTACTTTTGGTTGAGCAATATCAATAGAAGTGATACCGGCCGTTACCATAAAGGCTGCGAATAAAGCTAAAGCAGTTAATGCTGCTGAACCAATTGCAAATCCTTTTCCGATAGCTGCGGTAGTGTTACCTACTGCATCTAATTTATCGGTACGTTGACGTACTTCTTTTGGCAATTCA
>CALFWI010000431.1 GCA_937928615.1 uncultured Saprospiraceae bacterium
CTTAAAACAGGAACGGGATTTGATGTTATACAGACTTTATCTGGCTTCTCGGGCGATATTATTTTTGTTACGGCTTATGATAATTATGCGATTAAAGCCTTCCAATCTGCTGCTTTTGGTTATTTACTAAAACCACTACAAATCAATGAATTAAAAGAAGTCATTCAACGTTTCACCAATCATCATTCTTCTAAAAAAAACATTGCTTCTCGCACACAAATTTTAATCGAAAACTTTGAAGAAGGAAATATTAAAAAGCTAGTCATTCAAAATGTCAATGGTTTTAGAGTACTCAGCCTAAATGAAATTGTATACCTCAAAGGAGAAATCAACTATACCCGTTTCATTCTAAAAACTGGCGAAAAATTAATGACCAGTAAAACCCTCAAAGAGTACGAAAATTTACTCACCAATTATGGCTTTTACCGCATTCATCAATCCTCTTTAATCAACCTCCGATATGTCAAAGAATACATCAAAGGCGAAGGAGGCGAAGTAATTATGATAAATGAAGACCGATTGGATATTTCTCGGCGACGGAAGGGGCAGTTTGTTGCTCGATTTTTAGGGAGATAATAATTTCATAATCCGAATATCTCGCTCCCCAAATTGCACCAACTCTCCATCTCCAACATACCAAAAATCATCAGAATCTAATTCAAATTCAGCGACCGTAGCCCCTTCATTCAATAAATCCAAACCAATAATTTTTCCGCTTTTAGCAAACCAAAAAACTTCATTCTTTTCATCTATCCAGCTTCTACGCATATCGGCATCTTGTAGCAAAAGGGGCAATTGCCACGCATCCGCATTTAAAATTTGTGGTTTGTCATTAAGCAGATTCCCTATGCGTTTATACCAAAGTTCTTTTAAGGTAATCGGATGCAAAGCCACGATTCCCTGCATGGTTCGAATAACCAAAGGGAAATCGGGGGTGTCTGTTGTTAAAAAGTCATCGTACCCCACAGAAGACCAAGTAACCACTCGCAACGGCGCCCCATAAACAGCAGGTAATTCCATTCTTGTCCCCTTTTCTAATCCTTTATCAAAACGATAAATATGCCCTTCTGTTAAAGTATAAATAAAAGCATCATTGATGGCATGATTAATAATCGTTTCTCCTTTCGGTAATTCTTTTTTGGTGATAATTTCCCCATTATTTGTATCAACTAAGTAGAGTGCCGCTTGTTTATCTTTATCCAAAGCATAATCCACATAGCGATAGCCTTTTCCAAGGAGCAGTAATTCATTTTTTGACAATAATTTTAAATCAGAAACGCCTAATTCTTCTTTTACCCTCGTTTCCCAAATGACTTTACCTGACTTTTTATCTAAGCCGACAATCGACTTTCTATCCGCAAAATAAAGTTGGTCACCATCAATTTTTGGTTTGGCATGTATATTATGCGCTCGCAAAGGGTCAAAGTATAAAAAATCATCAAAATAGGGGCCGCCAGCTGCTAAACTCAAAATATTTAAACCTATAAAAATACCATTAATTACTGCTTTTCCTCCCCGTGTAGCATCATAATCGGTGGTCGCTTGATGGTACCACCCTTCCCCAGTATTCAAATTAAAACCATGCAAACCATCTGCAATGACATACATCCAATCACCATCCAATTCATCTGACATCCAGCCTTCAAAACGACTTTCGCCTGGTCTTGACCATTGAATAGCGCCTGTACTCAAATCCACTCTAGAAAATCGACTATCCATTTTTAGGGTCACCGAATCATCAATCACTACAAAGTCGTCCTTATTCACCCATCGAATGGGCAAACCATCCGCCGTACGCATCAATATTTTCTTGTCCTGATAACTTGCCATGACGATGTCTCGTTGCAACATAGACAAGGCATAATCTCCTTGATTTGACCAATTTAATTGTTCCTTGGCTACATCATAAATAGCATACGCGCTTTTCCGTCTAGGTAAATCATACTTCACCGCCATTTGCCGCCAAGTAGGATTGTATTGTACCTCTGTTATCGTATTTGGAAAATGGTATTTTTTACCGCTTAAGGTATAATTCCCATCCGCAGATACTTCACTTATTTGCTCCACTTCTACGGTGGGGATTACTTCAACGGCTTGTAGTTCTAAGGTTGGACTACAATTACTAAATAATAGGATAAAACAAGGAAGTAGTAGTAGATAAAGTTTCTTTTGCATAGTCAAAATTTACAGGACAAGTAGTTATCAAGCTAATTCTAAGACTATTAAAAACAACGAATCCCCTATAAAATAGTTTAATGAAGGGGAAGAAATGGAGAAATCTAATAGGTTAGAAAAAATAAGTTGAACAATAGTAATTCGTGGGGATAATAAATTCGTGGGGAATTAAATACTAAATGTCCAACTTATTTTCTATCTGTTGCTAAAACTCCCGAATCTTAATATTCCGAAAAGCAACTTCATCTCCATGGTCTTGCAATAAAATATGTCCTTCTGACAAACGACCAAAATTCTCCCAGTTTTCATATTTACTCTTCTCAATTAAAGCCAAAAACATTTGGCTAAATCGGTCAAATTCAACAACTTTGGTATGATTCAACCAATGTTCGACCTTACCACCTTTGACCACAATGCGTGCATTATTCCATTGACTCAACCCTTTGAAATTTTTACTTTTTCGAGGCGTAAAACTTTGCGCTCGAATCAAATCATATAACGACCCAACTGTCCGATTCCCATTTTTACCTTGTTTAGCATCAGGATGTCCATTATCATCCAAGATTTGGAACTCTAAGCCAATTGCAGAACCTTTGACTTTTAATAAATTTGGGTCAACGAAGTATTTAATACCACTATTCGCACCTTCCGTTAATTTAAAATCTACGCTTAATTCAAAATCGCTGTATAGTTTTTCGGTAATAATATCACCACCGTTTCTTGATTCTCCACCATCTGATTTTTGAACTTTTAAAATACCGTCTTCCATCGTCCAGCCTTTTTCTGGAAAGCTTTCGGATTTAGCACCTTTCCAACCATTCGTTGTTTTACCATCCCATAACAATTGCCAACCTGCTCGTTTTTCTGCTTCTGTTAATTGATTATTCAAGTAAGAAAAAGCGGGCACATTTGGGTCAACTCTTTTCCTAGCAGTTGCTAAATCAGTGGTTTTGATTTTAATATTCCGCCATTTCACCTGCGTACCTTCTTGGCTTTTATGATAAATACCATGTACTTGAAAAGCAATCAGTCCTTCCGCAGTCATATCATCTACTAAATTGGCGCATTGTACGCCATTAATCCAAGTACGAATATCCGAACCAATCGCCTCAATACGATAATGATTCCAGTCGCCTGTAATGAAAGCTTGTCGGCCTTTTTCATTTCTCGTTAAAGGATACAACCAAGCCCGTCTAGCTTCATCATAAATACCACCCGCCCATTTTCTAGCACTTGATTCAATTTCACATTGATAACCGTGCACTCGACCGTTTCTAAATTCAGGTAGACTTAAACTTCTAAATTGAACCCCCGAATTAATCGCATTATCTGCTTTTACTTCAAATTCTAAGATAAAATCGCCGTAGTCTTTGGTGGTTGCCATAAAGCTATTCGGTGTGTTGGGCGTGGTGTAGCCGACCATTTGCTGGTCTTCCACTTTATAGATAGCTTCTCCATTTAATTGCTCAAATCCATCAAAGTTTTTACCATTAAATAGCGGCTGCCAACCTTCTGGAACACCGACCATTGGTTGAATAATTTTATCCCAAAGGTCATAGCCTTTTTTATTCATGTGTAAACCATCTTGGATAAAAATATCTTTTAATACTTCCCCTTTTTCGTCTAGCATTACATCCCAAACATTGGCATAAGTGATTTTATCCTCTGCGGCCGCATATTTTTTAAATTCGGCATTGATGGCATCGTATTGAGGCTTTAAATTCCATCGGGCAATACTTGGTTTAGCCGAAATTAAGACAATCTCACAGTTAGGTAATTTTTGTTGTATTTTTTTGACGACTTTCCGAGTATTTTCCATAATCGCAGCAGTAGACCGCTTGGCATTCACATCATTATCCCCTTCATAAATAAAAACTTGAGATGGTTTAAAACGTAAAACAGTTTCCTCTAAGTAGTGCAATAAATCGCTCATTTCAGAACCTCCGAATCCTGTTTGTATCACCTGATGTGTAGGATATCGTTCTTGCACATCCAACCAAAATCGAATACTAGAACTACCCGTAAAAACAATCCTTTCTTGGTTATTATCAAATCGAATTTTTTTAATCTTTTTTATTTCTGCTTCAAATCTGGTCGCATCAGGGCTTGCTGGTGCTACCGCATTATTCACTTGTGAAGTTGCGCTGCAGGCAGGAAAGACCAACCATAAAAAGGTTAAAAGGACAAGATGGTAAAAATTACTTTTGCTCATTTTTCTATTGTTTTGATAATAAAAATGCTAGTAAAAAATGCTAGTAGATAAGCGAAGATAATTTTATTACAAAAACTAGTCGTATTTTTCAGGAAATAATTTTGAATAGGAGGGAATATTAGAAATATAGGTTGTACGGACGTAGCGGATTGGGCTGATTTTAACGGATTCATTACTAAATCAATCCGTTACATCCGCCTAATCCGTACCACCTATTTAATCCTTAAGAAATACTAACTCAAATATTAACTCAAATTCATCCGCAATCGCCTGCTCTTTCAATTTTTCAAAAAAGGAAGGCGAATTAAAAGTTATCCCAAAATCTGTTCGATTCACCATTGCTTTGCCTTTAATGGTTAGCTGATTTTG
>CALFWI010000432.1 GCA_937928615.1 uncultured Saprospiraceae bacterium
TTTAACATAGCGGTATTGGCTGGCGACGGAATCGGGCCAGAAGTAGTAGACCAAGCATTAAAAGTATTAAATTCAGTAAGCCAAAGATTTGGACATACTTTTAATTATACACCTGCACTTGTAGGTGCAACGGCAATTGACCAGACAGGTGATCCGTATCCACCAGAAACACATGACATCTGTATGAAATCGGATGCAGTTATGTTTGGGGCGATTGGTGACCCAAAATATGATAATGACCCTAAAGCAACTGTTCGTCCAGAACAAGGATTATTGAGAATGAGAAAACAATTGGGTTTGTTTTCTAATATTCGTCCAATTAGTCCTTTTAAATCTTTAATTCACCGTTCTCCTTTGAGACAAGATTTAGTAGATGGTGCTGACTTTGTCGTGATTAGAGAATTGACAGGTGGTATTTATTTTGGTCAAAAAGGTCGGTCAGAAGATAGAACGGGGGCTTTTGATACTTTGTATTACACGAAGCCAGAAATTGAAAGAATTGTTGCCTTAGGTTTTGAATATGCGCGTAAAAGAAGAAAAAAATTAACGGTAGTCGATAAAGCCAATGTATTAGCTTCTTCTCGTTTATGGAGAGAAACGGTACAAGAAATGGCCCCTAATTATCCAGACATTGAATTAGAATTTTTATTCGTAGATAATGCAGCGATGCGAATTATCCAATGGCCAAAAGATTTTGATGTAATGGTGACGGGCAATATGTTTGGAGACATTTTATCAGATGAGGCAAGTGTTATTACTGGTTCATTAGGTTTATTACCTTCTGCTTCTGTTGGTACGCATACGGGAGTCTTTGAACCAGTTCACGGTTCTTACCCACAAGCGGCTGGAAAAAATATTGCCAACCCATTAGGGACTATTTTATCAGCAGCATTATTATTAGAATTAGGGCTAGACTTAGTAGACGAGGCGAAAGCAGTAAGAGCAGCGGTCGATGCTTCTTTACAAGCAGGAATGGTAACGGAAGATATTGCAGAAGGTGGAAAAGCTTATAGCACTTCTGCTGTCGGAGATTGGTTAGCAAAAGAAATTTTAACTGCAGGAGCAATAGCTTAAATAGTATAATCAATCTTGTAATCTTTGAATGATAAGATTGACTCAAAATAAAAGCGGCAGCAATAAACTCAAAGTTTATTACTGCCGCTTTATTTTTGGTCTTACAACTGCCACATTGTTGTAACCAAAATATCTACTTATATAAATAGTGGCTTTTGTAAGGAAGTGTTTGTTAAAAAACAAGACCAATTGCAAACTGCCTACTATTTTACGGTGTACTGTATTAAGCTCTTTCTAATTCTACGTGAGCCACTTTATACATGCGTTGTAGTTTTTTTCTAGCAAAGAAAATTCTGCTTTTTACGGTACCTAAGGGTACTTCTAATCTTTCGGCAATTTCATCATATTTGTAGCCTTGGTGTGCCATCCAAAATGGTACTCTAAATTCGTTTGGTAATTTATTAACCATTTTAAGTAGCTCGCCATAAGCAATATTCATCTCGCCAGAATTGCTCTCTATACCGCTACCAGAATTAAGGTAATAATTATTACTAGTTTGATCTAAAATAACACTTCTTCTAGTTTTCTTTCTATAATTATTAATAAACACATTTCTCATGATGGTTACTGCCCATGCTTTGAAATTAGTGCCTGTTTGAAATTTATCAGCGTTTGAAATAATCCGCATAGCCGTATCTTGGTACAAATCTTCCGCATCTGCCATATCTCCTGTTAACTTTAAAGAAAAGGCTCTTAATGTATTATTTACACTGGTTAAATGATTTTGAATGGTGGTTATCATATATAAGTCGGATTTAATTAAAATTTCTAAAATCGGGTGTTTTGTAATTTATATTGACAAAATTAATACCATTTTGTATATTTTGCAAATATCCTTTACTTTTTATTCTTTTATTGTTGTAAAAACGCACGAATAATAAACATTAGTGTAAAAATGAACTACATTAACATTAAGAATGTTGTGATTGAGACGTTTATAAAGTGATAATGTCGATTTTTTTGTCAGGAAATAAATTTTTTATCGACTATTCTCAACAAAAACTTGACTAATCCTGTTAATTTTTTTAACATTATAGTTATATTTGAAAACTTTATTTGTTAAATTCGTTTTCATATAGGTATTAGAGAGAGTTATTAAGGTGTGGTGTAAACAAAAATGGCCTTAATCACTTTATATTGTAAATAATAGTTTCATAAACTCACGATAAAAATGGATGTGTCAAAATTGACCGTAGGTAGTAAGTTGTCCTCAAATATTCGCCACCTTCGCAAACAGCTATCAATTAGCCAAGATGATTTAGCTAAGCGATTAGGAGGTCTGAACAGAGGTAATATCGCTTCCTATGAGAAAGGAACCGCTGAACCTAAGATCTGTAACTTGCTGAAATTATCTAACTTTTATAAGGTCTCTGTGATTGATTTGACTACTTCTGATTTGCGTTGTCCTGTTGCTTTAGGTTCTGCTCGAAATAATTATCAATATGAATTAAAAGAAGAGGATAAGGCAGTTTTAGAAAAATTTTATGAACATGCTGCAGAATTGAAGAAGGTGATGGAAAGTGTACAAGTCTGCCATGATTTTAAACTGAAATCTATGGAAGGCGTCCCTCCTGGTTTACAATGTGTCGTTTCTAATTTTAATCAAATGCGAGATGCAGGAGAAATGTTGATGAAAGCACATAATGAGTTATTAACATTTGTTAAATCCAGAATGAAATAAAAATTATTTTTTGTAATGGCCTTTCAGGTCTAATAAAAAAAGGAGTTATTTAAACAGCTCCTTTTTTTATTATAGAATTCTTGTGACATTATAAATTTAAAATTTTCTAATCCCCCTTCATTATTAGCACTTTATGCTGACTTCTCTTATTCCCTTCCTTTAACTCCAAAATATAACTACCATTAACTAATGCTTGAACCCCTAAAGTATTTGTATTGGTTCCTTTAAGCAATTGCGTCTTAGCGACTTGTTTTCCATTAATATCAAAAAGACGTACCTCTACATCATTTTGCAAAATTGCTTGTGTTTGTAGAATAATTAAATCACTTGCTGGGTTAGGGAAGATGAATACTTTTTCTGAAATACCTTTATTTTGGGCAGCACTTATTTGCAGTTCCGTAATGACAATCTTTGCTGTTTCATGATTGCTATTGTTTGGCGTTACTTGGTTTGTTAATTGATTATTTGGAATGGTAAATTCATAGATAGTGCTAAAGCTAGACGTCTCTCCGTCTATACAATTTGTCTGAATGTGCATTTCATAGGTATTCGCAGGAGCATAAACAAATACTTTACTTTTATAAACATTTTTATTAACTAGCCAATCTTCAGTACCCTTTACTCTTATCTGTACAAAATATCGTTTTACATCTGCGATGGTTTCCCAACTGATGATTGCTCTTCTTGGGGCATTTATTTCCGCAGTAATTTGTGTTGGTGTAGGACAAGATAGCATACTCGTTGTCATTTCATCTATACCATCACAATTTTCATATATCTGATTATTAGCTATTTCTGTGGCATGAGGATTAATCGCTGCATTATTATCGTCACAATCAATTGCTGAAATATACCCATCGTTATCATTGTCGATAACAGTTAAATTTTGATCTCCATCAAGGAAAACATCCGCAGGCGTTCCAACGACACATCTTGGTACTTGTGGAAAAGAATCGGTGATGACATAGAAATAACTAAAGGTTTCTTCACCATTTGCTGTAGAAATGGTAACACTTCTGTCTATTCCGTTGCACTCATCCAAATCTCCAAGAGCAGCATTATATTCATAATCATTTGTGTATTTTCCATTATAAGGGCCACATGGTTCCGTAATTCCATCTCCAGGTCTATCTCCAGTTTTGAGTTGATAACTAGGTTGTAATAGTGATAAGCTGCCAGTTTCATCAGGGCCAAACCGATACAAAATTGGAAATCCATCTGCTGCCCAACCAATATGCAGCGGTGAACTAGGCGAATCAGTAGCCGAAGAAATGCCAGGCTGAATGGTTTCTACATATTCAAACATATTGCCGTGGTAATGATACCCTTGAGGACCTGTGTGGGCAGAAGCACAATCTAAGCTAACTTTACCCTGACCATCTCCTTGATTATTGGTCGGTTCGAATACCCAATCCCAATTAAACTCACCTGTATTTGGATTCTCGAAAATGAAGGGAGTAGCAGGTGCTGGCGCAAATGCAACACCATTCATAGCAATACCAAAGTGCATTCTTGGACGGCCATTATCTCTTACTACTTCCGTAATGGTAGCAGCTTTTTCTGGCGTCGCAGCTAAATCATAGATGCCGTAATTAGGTTCAGGGATTCTGTCACTAGAAAAACAAAAATCATGGTTTGGATAATTATTAGAATAAATGATTCGTTTATCTCCTTCCACGGTTTCATAATAGGCATTTGGATGTTCTTGACTATTGCAACAACCAATGTTGGTATAACTAGTGGAATTATCATTCTCGCAATCAGAAGGAGTAACAGTAGACCCGCAATCGTCTATAATTATTTCATCGCCATTCAAAATAAAATCCTTACAAGACCAGCCTGTTCTAATTTGTGTCCCTTCTGTTTCTAAATCAGTTTTAATCGTTGATTGCGCTGTCGTCAAAGTATTAATTAGATTGTCTTCTTCTAAAGGATCTTCCATCAAGTCATAAAATTCTTGTGTACCGTCTGTAAATTCAATGAGTTTGTATTGAGCATTTCTAATCGTCCAACCAGACCCATTATTTGATTCTAGTTCCGAATAA
>CALFWI010000433.1 GCA_937928615.1 uncultured Saprospiraceae bacterium
ATTGAAGCTTCCGTTAAAAAAAATAGGGAAAGAAAATTTGTGGCGCATAATTTCACCCTACAGTTCCCCTGAGTTCCTTGCATTGCTTATGATGCTAATATCTAAAAAGAAGTTGGTACTAATGATTAGAACATCAGATAAAAGGTTAATATTAGACTTGTTACCCCTTGAAAATAGTCTATTAAAAAAACTAAGGTTCTACACTTCATTACTTTTGCTGATACCATTTTTTCAACAAATCAGGCAAAGACCGCAATGCAGCTAATTCTTTGTACATCCGCTTAACTTCTCCAGCAGGATACCCAAAGTAATTCCGATTCGCTTTTAAATTTTTAGTGACACCAGATTTAGCCAAAACAGTCACATCATCACCAATCGTTAAACGAGCAGCAACGCCAACTTGTCCATACAAAATGACGTTATCACCAATAATTGTTTTCCCACCAATACCAACTTGAGCAGCCATTAAACAATTTTGACCAATCACTACTCCATGCCCAATGTGTACTTGGCCATCTAATTTCGTTCCAGCTCCAATAATCGTATCTCCAGAAACGCCTTTGCAAATAGTGCAGCCTGCACCAATTTCAACTCCATTCTGAATCACAGTTCGACCACCAGAACGCCATTTTTTATACCCATTTTCAGTAGGTTTATAATAAAAGGCATCCGCACCAATGATCGTCCCCGATTCAATGGTCACATTGTCGCCAATAATTGTATAATCTCGAATGGTTACATTCGCTTGGATATAGCAATTTCTGCCAATCTTTACGTGATGACCAATAATGACATTAGGTTCTAAAATAGTAGAAGGATGAATGAGGCTAGTTTCGCTTAGGAGCGCATTCAAAGGCCGAAAAGGACGATATTGTCGAATTAGTTGATTATAAGCTTTAAAAGGTTCCGCTATTACAATTAAGGTCTTTCCAATTGGTGGGTCTATTGCCTGATTAATGAGCATAACGCTGGCGGCAGAATTCAGTGCTTTTTGATAATATTTCTCCACATCTACAAAAGTTAAATCTCCTGCAACTACCTTATGAATTTCATTAATTCCTGTAATTTCAACTACTGGATTCCCTATGATTTTATTAGGCGCTAATTGTTTAGCTAAATCAAGAACTTTTATAGGCGAAGGCAATTTCATTTTTTAGGTCAAAAGTACACATTCTTACAAAAATAAAAAGCTTAAAACAGGTAGGAAACCGTTGATTTCTTGCCACTTACCATTTAATTGTTATTCTCCAAGAACTAAAGCTTGACTTTTAAGAAATTAATTAAAGAAACAATTAAAGCGTAAATAACTATAAATCAATATTTTAAAACATAAAAACAGCTCAATTAATAATAAATATTTAGCGCAAAAATATTCAAAAATAAAAATTGTCTTTTAGCTATTTTTTAACAAGTATTTTAAGGTAATTTATCCTTTAAAAAAAGGTAAAAAAATTGTACTTTTGCAGAATGGCAGAAAAAGACGAAAATAAAAATAAGCCCGCTAATAAGGGCAACTATGGAGCAGATAATATTCAGGCACTCGAAGGCTTAGAAGCTGTAAGAAAAAGGCCTGGTATGTATATCGGTAGTACCGATACAAAAGGACTCCATCACTTAGTTTGGGAGGTTATCGATAACTCCATTGATGAACACTTAGCTGGACATTGTGATACCATTCACACGACCATTCATCCAGACAATTCTGTTACTGTTCAAGATAATGGACGGGGTATTCCTGTAGGGATGCACGCCAAATTGCAGAAGTCGGCTTTAGAGGTTGTAATGACGGTTTTGCACGCAGGGGGTAAGTTTGATAAAGATACTTATAAAGTATCTGGTGGTCTGCACGGTGTAGGGGTTTCTTGTGTGAATGCTTTATCTATTCACATGAAGGCGCAAGTTCATAGAGAGGGGCAAATCTACGAGCAAGAATATAGTAAGGGGATTCCTCAAACGGAGGTAGAAAAGAAAGGAACGACAGATATTAGAGGTACATTTATAACTTTCCAGCCAGATCCTGAAATCATGGAGGCGCTAGTCTACAAATATGATGTGCTGGCAGGCAGGATGAAGGAGTTGTCCTATTTGAATAAAGGGTTGACTTTAACCTTGACGGACGAGCGAGAAAAGGATGAAGCAGGTAATTTCCAAACAGAGACTTTCCATTCTGAGGGTGGGCTAGTAGAATTTGTTCAATTCTTAGATGAAGCTCGAACATCTTTACTTGTTTCGCCGATTCATGTTACCGCTAAAAAAGATGGGGTAGAGGTAGAAGTCGCTATGA
The DNA here is from genome assembly GCA_937928615.1 of uncultured Saprospiraceae bacterium. Lineage (GTDB taxonomy): Bacteria > Bacteroidota > Bacteroidia > Chitinophagales > Saprospiraceae > JAFMDF01. The sequence continues at coordinate 2,285 of CALFWI010000433.1, forward strand.
ATTATAATACTTCTTACTCTGAAAGTCTTTTTTCTTTTGTGAATAATATCAACACAAGAGAAGGTGGAACGCACGTTAACGGTTTTAGAAGAGCTGTAAATCGAGTCTTCAAGCAATATGGAGAAGACAATGGCTTCTTCAAAAAAATAAAATTTAGCATATCAGGAGAAGATTTCCGAGAAGGTTTAACAGCAGTAGTTTCTGTTAAAGTTCCTGAACCACAATTTAAAGGACAAACCAAAGGAGAATTAGGAAACTCAGAAGTAACTGCAATTGTGTCTCAATGCGTAGGAGATGCGATTAAACA
>CALFWI010000434.1 GCA_937928615.1 uncultured Saprospiraceae bacterium
ATACAGTAAAGGGATATCGTCTATTCGTAATACTGTCATTTTTCGCATTTTTTTGCAAAGAAAACAGTTTTTTCTATTTTTATTTTCTAGTTCATAAATCAGCGAAATCCAAGTTATGAATACTACTAAAATTAAATTAGAAGATTTAGAGAGGAGTCAAGCAAAAACGGATAAGATAATTAATAAAATTATAGAGCATCCTGATAAATATGATAAGAAGAAGATACAAGAATTAGTGGATGCTATGAAGGGTTTAGTTAAGGTAGCAGAGGCTAAATTAGCCAAAAAATAAATTTACCCTAAAACTATTTTATTTATGATAGTCTCTAACGACTCGGTTCGTTAGAGACTATTGTTTTTATAAAAAATTAGTACGCTCACTAATGCTAAAAATCACCCAACAACTAAAATATCCCCTCATCCTAGACGGCGGCCTATCCAACGAACTAGAAGCCCAAGGAAATAATCGTTTACCCAAATTCAGGGATGGTCTATAATGCGGCCTCTAAGACTTGGCATGGAACGGCTGATCCTACTGCTTTTGTAGCAATGGCTAAAGAATGGGGCAATTTAGGGGCGGATATGCTAGGCGGTTGTTGTCAGATTGGGCCTAAACCTATTAAAGGTATTTATCAGTATTTTCATCCTCCAAAATAAGCAAATGTTGATGTGCTATTGCTAGGACACTAAATTAAGGAATCAAAACTCGACAATCGCCCCCAACACAAGCCATATCCGCTTTAGTCAATAATTCTCCATGCACCAATTGACAAGCCTCATTTTTAAAATCACTAATAAATCCTTGAAAATTAGCCAAAGTAGTAGGCAATTTTTCACTGGGCAATTTTTCGATACTCACTTTTTCGATTTGTAGAAATTGTTCGGCAATGGTTGGTAAATGATTGATTTTTTCTAAATAGGCTTCAAATAATGGTTTTTCTAGTTGATTGAGACTATCAGGCTTTGGATAACGTTTATTGAGTTGCTCTAAGGCTTTTAATTGAATATCACTAAAGCATTTTCGATATTTTAATTGTTGATTTTTTAAGGCAAATAAAGCCGTTCTGCGCTCATCATCAATGGATTGTTGAATGCGTTGAATTTGGTCATCTGCTTCGTGTTGACAGCTAGCACATAATGGATATTGTTTTTTGAGCGCTTGTAACTTTTCGACTCGCTTTTGTTTGTCGCCAACAGGTGGGACATTAAATACTTGTGGATGAAAATTAGCTTCTATTTGATGGAGCTGTTCTCGAATTTTATAAAATAAATCGCCTTCTATTTGGGAGACTTCCTTCGTAATTCGACGATAAGTCGCCAATTGTTTTAAATAATTATATAAGTCAGTTGGCGATGTTCTTTTTAAATCTGTTTTATTCAAGTTGGCTAAAATAGCTGGCACTTGCCCGATTTCTTTGAGTTGTTGGTCTTGGAATAAAATATTATCAATTAACTTAAAAAACTTATAATAAGTCACTTTGTAATTCGCGTCAAAATAAGCCAATTTATCTGCATCTTTCGCAACCCTTGCCAATTCCTTTTGATACCGATGCTGTAAGTCATAATGTTGTTGCGCAATCCGTAGCATCAAGGCATTATCGACCTGTCCTTTATCTTTTCCTCGTTGATAATTTTCGCAATTTCGCTTCATATCAATCGCTTCCCTCAACAAAGCCAAAAAAGCTTCTTCCGTCTGGTATTGATTCCCGTTTTTTCTAAATTCTTGTAAATTATACAATCGTTCATCAAAATAGGGTTGCGTAATGGAGACATTTAATTTATGAGATTCAGGAAGCGAATAAGCAGATTTATAGCGCATGACCACTAAATAAGGGTGTTGCTTAAAGCGAGACAAGCGACTTGGGCGGTCTTTTAATTGAGCTTCAGTAACAGTTGGGTTACCTTGTAAATCAGACCACATATTTCCTTTAAAAGTTTTGACTAAAGGTTCAAAATCCCATTTAATTTGGTAGATAGAAGCAGAATGTATGCGGTATTCAAAATCTTCATTACCTGGCAAAATAGGAATGGTGAATTCAGAAACAATTTTACCTCTATATTTATCCTCAAAAAAATCCTGTGCTTTCCGCATTACACTGGCAATACCTGGGTTTTGAAAAACTCGGTTGGCTAGTATCTTATTCACACTAGAAGAAATCTGATAAGCCACTTCTAGCAATTGATTTTTTTTAATGGCTTCAATTTTGGCTTTGGCTTCCAAGCCTCTGCCATTCAATTCTTCATCTGTAATACGATCAATTATTTTGCCTTGATTTCGGGGGACTTGAAAAGATTTAGAATTATTAATATCAAAAGCATATAATGGAAAATCTATCATATCGTTTTCCTGCTTTGGATTGGGTAATTGAAGCGAAAAATAGAGGGATTCGATCATGTCAAAATTCCGAATACCCGTTTGTTTTCGTTCTTCTTTAGTCAAGTTTTCAGGGTTGAATAATTCCAAGGTTTTATCTTCATTAATCAAATAAACCGCAACGGAATTATAATGATATTCTGGAGAAAAGGGTTCTTTACTCTCCCAAGTGCCAACGGGGGCAGCATGAATGCCAATATTTTGGGCGATTAGAAATAAGGGGCTAACTAATTGGATTAGAAATAAAAACAAATAACGATAATTCAACATAGACGAATAATTGCATGGGTTTAGGTTTATAGAACGAAAAAAATCAGGAGAGTTGCATTTTGAAGGCTTCTTTTTTTACAAGATGACAGGATTATTTAAGATTTACAGGATGGGGGTAGACTATGTTTAAAAAATTTAGCTGTTAATTTTAGAGGGATTGAAATATTCTTTGGTAATTTCTCTTAAAACCCTTAAATCTTCACTAATTTAGGGAAAATGGCATAAATAATTCTACATGCTGTCTCACTACCTTCGGCAGCTCGGTAGTAGGATTTTAGGGGAGGGGGGAACATTTTTTTTTCGTCATTCCTTATTGTTTATCCGCTAATAAGTCTGCTCTAGGGCAACGTTTGAAAACAGAAAAATCGTCTACAAGTATATTACCTGGATAAGGCACGTAAATATTTTTAGCATAATAAGCTTCTATAATTATATAATCGTAGGTTTCTTTTGGGAAAACTTCAAATTTATAAGCCTCCCAATCCGTATGACTAATCGCTTTAGATTCGCATAATAATTGACTTTTTTCACAAAAAGATTTTCCACCATAAATTCGTAAGCGAACAGGGATATTATAATTGACATAGCTTTTAGAGTGGGCCAGTTGAACCGTAAAAGAATAGCATTCTTTAGCTTCCATTGGACTAGTTAGGCGTTGACCAATCACTTCATAAGACCCATCATGTCGAGTGATTAGGCCTACGTAAGTTGCTCCATCATAAGGTGCTAGATAGACGCCCCAAAAACCTGGTAAAATATCAGGCGTAGACCCTTTTTTGCAACTATGCCATCGTTGCGGCATCGTGGCATCCTGTGGTTCATCTTCAAAAGAAGCATTCTCCAAGCGAATATCTTGGGCAAAGGAGAAAAAAGGGAAACAAATTAATAAAAATAAGGTAATCTTCTGCATTAATAAAGTTGACTATTTCTAAGAGTAGGATGCCCAAAAATAACTATTTTTTGCTTGCCAATTCAAGGCTAATTTTGGATAAAAACGTCAATAACCTTTCATTAACCCAGATAAGCTAGAAAAAATGTTAATTTTGTAGTTAGAAAAAATGGGAGGTAATGCCGTGATGAGTATAATAAGGTGATTAATCTCCATTGATTAATTCATCACTTCATCACCTCATAATCTTTTTTATCTCATAACCTTTTAATCAATCCATGTCTGATTTACTAGGTAAATCTTCCGCTAAACGAGCTAAACCAAATTATGCTTATTCCATTGTCAGTGTGGCATTGGTCTTATTTTTATTGGGTTTTTTTGGTTTAATCTTATTACAAACCCAGCGATTAATTGACATATTCAAAGAAAGGGTGACGGTGCTGATTGAAATTGAACCGGGGGCAGACTCTTTGTCTGTCATGACCTTGAAACAGGATTTAGTCGAAATGGATTATACCAAAAAAGAAAGTATCCAATATATATCAAAGGAGGAGGCTATCCGTGATTTACAGCAAGATTTCGGCGAAGAATTTATGGCATTAGATTTACCCAATCCATTATACAATGTCATTACGTTTAATGTACAATCAAAATTTATGGAATCTGATTTATTAAGTCAGATTAAGAAAAACTTTAAGACAAGAGCTTACGTAAACGATGTATATTACCAAGAAGGCTTGGTGAATATTATCGCTAAGAATATGAAAAAGATGAGTTGGTTTGCCCTTGGGTTTAGCCTACTTTTTCTAATTGTAGCCATTACATTAATACATAATACCATTCGATTAGCCCTTTATTCCAATCGTTTTTTAATTAAAAATATGGAATTAGTAGGTGCTTCCTGGGGCTTTATCAGTCGACCCTATATTCGAAAGAGTATCTGGCATGGCATTTTGAGTGCGATATTGGCTATAGGTGCTTTAGTTTTAGTACTTTTGCTGGCGCAAAGAGAAATTGTAGAGTTAAAAGCTTTACAAGATGTAGCAAGTTCCCTGATTTTATTTGCCATCTTACTAATATTAGGTATGTTGATAAGTGGTGTCAGTACTTGGTACGTTATTAATAAGTATTTGAAAATGCGCTTGGATGATTTGTACTAGAAAAAATTGTACTATTTTTATGATAATGTGTTGTAAACCAATAATGTAGCAACCATAAAAAATAATAACGCTGTATAATGAAGAGCGTCTAAATATAATTAAATTTTTGAATTAGTTGGTTAAATAGTATGTTGTTTATCGGGGTATCTCATAACCTCATAACCTCATAACCTTATAACCTCATTACCTTAAATTAAAATGAGTAAAGCCAAAAAAAAGGTTTCCCCAAAGAAAAAAACAGGAGCGAACAATAATTCAGTAAGTGCTACCACAAATGCACCTAAAAAAAGACTCCAACCTACTCGATCTAGAAAGAAATCGAGTGTTGCAACCATGCCCAAAGAACCCTTAATTTTCGGTAAGCAAAATTATATTTGGATGGGGATTGGATTTGGTTTAATTGCTTTAGGCATGCTTTTGATGAGTGGTGGAGCAATGCCTAGTCCTGATGTTTGGGATGAAAGTATTATTTATAGTTTTAGACGAACTGTTTTAGCACCATTTTTGATGTTAGTAGGGTTAGTAGTAGAAGTATACGCCATTTTTAAAAAATAAAAGTTGTTTTACCTTAGTTGATATTTCGTTTATTGTAAACCTCAGCGAGTATGGTATAATTACTTTGTATAAAATAATAGACTAGAATGACATTTTTTCTGTGAAGGAAAAATGTCATTTCTAATTTAAATAAATAGTTTTTAAATTAGACTTTAAACAACGAATAATGAGCATAATAGACGCCATCATTTTAGGAATCATTCAAGGCTTAACGGAATTTTTACCAGTAAGTAGCAGCGGACATATTGAAATTGGACAAGCCCTTTTAGGAACGGAAAGCTTAAAAGAAAATGAACAATTATTAAGTGTCGTCTTACATGCGGCTACTGCCTTAAGTACCATGTGGGTCTTTAGAAAAGATATTGGGGAAATCATCAGCGGTTTGTTTCAACCCGCATGGAATGAAGAATGGAAATTTGCGGTAAAAGTCATTATATCTATGATTCCAGCAGCGATAGTTGGCCTTTTCTTTGACGATATTTTGGAGACCTTATTTGAGGGGCAACTAAAATTGGTCGGCGCTATGCTATTTATAACAGGCGCTTTATTATTTTTAGCAGACCGAGCTAAAAACACGAATAAAGAAGTAGGTTTTGGACATGCTATTATTATTGGTTTGGCTCAAGCAATTGCTATTTTGCCAGGTATTTCTCGTTCAGGAGCGACTATTTCTACTTCCGTATTATTAGGAATTGATAGAGAAAAGGCAGCTCGTTTTTCATTTTTGATGGTGGTCCCTTTGATTTTAGGGAAAATGTCAAAAGATGTCTTGGATGGTAAGTTTCATTTGACGGAAGAATTGGCGATGCCTTTATTAGCGGGCTTTGTAGCTGCTTTTTTTACAGGTTTAGTGGCTTGTCTGTGGATGATTCAGTTAGTTAAACATAGCAAGTTGAGTTGGTTTGCCGTTTATTGTTTTATAGTAGGTGCGATTGCCTTCGCATTTGGCTAATAGCTTGCATTTATGGCATTAAATATATTTAAATTAGTTTCTATTTGATTTTCATCGTTTTTTTACCGAGATTTATTGTTAAATAAATAAAAGAATATCCTGTGGACTAATTAATAAATAGATAGTCAGATTGAAAATTGATAATTACGTGTCGGACACCTCAAAGGTGTCCGACACGTTTGGCTATTTCTTTATCAATTTTTTATCTGACGCTCTAAATAGAAATAAAGTACTTAATTATCAATGATTTATACTTTATTTTTTTATTTGTTGCTTTAAGAAAATCTTAATTGATTTCTTTGTGACGTTTTGGTGATACAACGTCAAAAGTAAGTATTTACCCACAGTTGATACAACTTTTTCGCAGCCGAAACTTACACAAACAACAATAGACAAGACCAGTTATAGGGAGAAAGCATGGAGTTTCTTGTCTGCCAGAAATCGATTATTATGAAAACGGTCTTGCACCATTACCTCCTATTATGTTTCCTTTTTTTAGGACATATTGCCTTTGGGCAAGATAAAGGACTCAACATCGCCAATTCGGAGATAGAACAACTCGCCGAAGAAAAAAATTATTCCCCTACAGACATTACAGGTACGATTATTTCAGACGACTATGTCTCTGGAGGTATTCGGCATATCTACTACCAACAAGCCATTAATAATATAGGTGTTTATGGAACAAGTGGAGCCGTACACATGAAAGGAGATGAAATCATTTCATCCAACCTTAATTTTCTACCACAAGCAGATAAACGCGATATACAAAGCCAATTTCAAGTACAAGCTATAGAAGCCCTAGCTAGATTGGCTATCGACCAAGGCTATCCACTTAGTCAAACAGAAGTCGCCATTTTGGCTGCAGATGAATTAGCGCCAGACAAAAATACCTTGATCAAAGCAGATGGTATTTCTAATCGAGTTATTCCCTTAAAATTAATTTATTTCGCAGATCCAAATGCAGCTTCCATTCAATTAGCATGGAGTGTTTTTATTGATGAAGTAGCAGATGCGGAGTACAAGAATTATATGGTAAGTGCCACCACTGGAGCGGTTTTATTTGAAAATAACTTAACCATTACCTGTGCGTTTGACCACGACCATAGCGAACATCAACATCGCTCCATTCCTGGACATACTCATCAGTCAACAAAACAGGAACGTACTGACCAAACAGATAGTCTCTATAACGTTTTACCTTTTACTATAGAAAGTCCAAATTTTGGAAATCGAACTATATTGGCGAATCCATGGGAAAATCCAACTGCTTCGCCTAATGGATGGCATCATATTTTGGGGATTGATTATGAATATACTATTGGGAATAATGTAGATGCTTATTCTGATACAGACAATACCAACGATCCAACGGGCGCAAATAATGCAAGAGCCTTTGGGGGGACTGATTTAGTATTTGACCATCCTTGGGATCCTAATGGCACCCAAGCAAATTATACGAAGGCTGCTATTACGAATCTATTTTATATGAATAATGTCGCACACGATATTTTTTATAATTATGGATTTGATGAAGAATCAGGAAATTTTCAAGAGGAAAATTATGGCAATGAAGGTCGAGGTAGTGATGCGGTAAATGCAGAGGCACAAGATGCCTCTGGCTCATGTAATGCCAATATGGCGACACCGGGAGATGGCGCTAATCCTCGAATGCAAATGTATTTATGTGGAGGAAAAGATGGAGATTATGATAATGGCGTTATTTTACACGAATATGGACATGGCATATCTAATCGTTTAACGGGAGGACCACAAGCAGTCGCCTGTTTAGGGAATGTGGAGCAAATGGGAGAAGGTTGGTCAGATTTCTTTGGAATGATTTTGACCATGAAAGCTACAGATATAGCGACGACTAATCGGACGATCGGTACTTTTATGTTCAATCAAGCTGCCAATGGGGCGGGCTTAAGACCTTACCCATTTACAACAGATATGACGGTCAATCCAATGACTTATAAAACGATTGATGATGAAGGCATTACCCGCCCACACGGGGTAGGAGCAGTTTGGGCAACAATGCTTTGGGATTTAAACTGGGCATTAATTAATCAATATGGTTGGGATGCGGATATGTATAATGGAACTGGTGGGAATAATATCGCCTTACATTTAGTAATGGAAGGTTTAAAATTACAACCTTGTTCTCCTGGATTTGTAGATGCAAGAGACGCTATTTTAGCGGCAGACTTAGCCTTATATAGTGGGGTGAATCGTTGTCTAATTTGGGAGGTCTTTGCCCGCAGAGGTTTAGGATATAGCGCAGACCAAGGTAGTTCTAATAGCCGAACAGATGGTTCAGAAGGGTATGATATGCCACCAGAATGTACGATTGAATTAAAACATAGCGTTGATAAAACGACAGCCTTTTTAGGGGAACGATTGACTTTTCAATTAGAAGCAATTAATCATTTAGATGCGATTGCACCAAATGTTATCATTACAGATACTTTACCTGAAAATACGCAATTTTATTCAGCCTCTCATGGAGGGGTTTTAAATGGAAATGTGGTCGAATGGCCTCCTTTAACGTTACCTGTTGGAGGAACAATCGTTTTAGAACTAAAAGTAACGATTAATGACACGATTGATTTTGACGGAGATTTTCTAGATGACTTAGAAAGTGGTGGCGAAAACTGGGAGAACGTACAAAAATCAGGTAATCATACTTGGAATCTGCAAAGCCAATATTATTATAGTCCCAATAATGGTTGGTTTATTACGAATGCTAATACGACCACAGAGACACATTTAGTGTTAAAAAATCCTTTGTCCTTAACAGATTCTAGTGAGTTGTCTTTTAATCATTATTTTGATTTAGAAGACCGTTATGATTTTGGTTTGGTAGATATATCTATCGACGGTGGAGAAAATTGGATTGATTTGGAAAATGATTTTACGCAGAATGGCTATAATAATTATACGCAGTTTGGGCATTATGCTTATAGTAAAACGAGTACAGAAATTGTACCGAATAATAATGGATTTATCACCTCAAAAGCAGATTTATCTGCTTATTCAGGAAAGGTAGCGCTAGTTCGTTTTCGATTATTATCAGATATCAATACGGCTAAATTTGGCTGGATAGTAGATGATATTGGCATTTCTAATACGAATTATGCCTTACCTAATTTTAGTAATATTCGCAATAATGAATACGATTTTGATACACAGGTTCAAACACCTGTTATCATCAGTCAAGCATTAATAAATCATACGGTAGAAACCGTAGCGGATACCTTAATCGCTATTGAAAATGAGCCTGCAGTATTGGCGGATGTACAAGCGAATGACATAGATGCGGATGGACCTTTAGACACCTTAATAACGACCATCGTCCAAACTGCTACAAATGGTACGGCAACGGTCATTAATAATGATAGTATTAGTTATTTACCGAATACGGATTTTGTAGGGAGAGATACGGTGGTCTATCAAGTTTGTGATGAAGCGAATGCTTGTGAAACGGATACCTTATTTGTATTTGTAGAACCTGCGAATTTTGCGCCTATTACAATGACGGATTTTATGACCATTAATCAAAATACAACTAATAATTTTGTCAATGTGCAATCGAATGATAGTGACCCAAATGGTGCAGCAGATACCTTGGTGACGACTATTATCCAAAATGCCATACATGGTACGGCTACAGTTGTGCAAAATGAGGGCATCAATTATACGCCAATAGTTGGTTATACTGGATTAGATACCATTATCTATCAAGTTTGCGATATTGCCAACTTATGTGCTATGGATACGGTGTTGATCACCATTATTGATATTAACGAAGCACCAACTGCGGAAGCGGATTTCTTAGAAATTAATAAAAATACCAGTGATAATCTGATAGCTGTTCAAGCGACTGACAGTGACCCAGATGGTACGGGTGACACTTTAATTACTAGCATTTTAGTAATGCCAGTCAATGGAACAGCGACAGTTCTTAATGATAAAGATATCAGTTATACGCCAACAATGATTTACTTTGGGGTAGATACGATTATTTATCAAGTTTGTGATACTGCTAATTTATGTGCCATTGATACCGTTTTCATTACCATTAATGATATCAATGATGCGCCTGAGGCCAATCCAGATTATCGTACTTTATTAGAAAATGCTACCGCTACCTTTATTGATGTTCAGGCAAATGATATAGACTTAAATGGTCTAGGGGATTCTTTAATAACGACTATTACCCTAATGCCGTCCATTGGTGCAGCAGCGGTCATCAACGACGATAGCATCAGTTATAGCCCCGATGCAAACTATTTCGGGTTGGATACCATTATTTATCAAGTTTGTGATACGGCGAGTTTATGTGATAGGGATACCATTTTCTTGACTATTGAGGAAATTAATAAAGCGCCAGCAGCAAATCCAGATTTTGCGACCATAGCGGTGAATTCTACTACTATTATTGACGTTCAAGCTAATGATATCGATTTAAATGGTGTTGGCGATTCCTTGATAACGACTATTTTAGCAATGCCCTTACAGGGTACTGCGACTATCCTTAATATGGATAGCATCAGTTATCATCCAGCAATGGGTTATATTGGCTTAGATATTTTTGTTTATCAAGTTTGTGATACGGCTAATTTATGTGCAGTAGATACGGTGTTTATTACCATTTATGATGTAAACATGGCACCAACAGCGAATGCAGATTATAGTACCGTATTGCAAAATTCTACCAATAATATTATTAATGTTCAAGCCAATGATATAGAGCCTAATGGTATAGGAGATTCTCTAATAACGGCTATTTTAGTCATGCCATCATCTGGGACAGCGGTAGTCATAAATGGAGATAGCATTAATTATACCCCAACTGCTAGTTATTTTGGCTTAGACACCATTGTTTATCAAGTTTGTGATACGGCTAATTTATGTGCAACAGATACTATTTTCCTTACCGTTAATGATGTCAATGAAGCACCATCAGCAATGGAAGACTTTTTAGTAGTTGATAAAAACACCAATAATAATATTATTGAGGTGCAGGCAAATGATAGTGACCCTGATGGTGCAGGTGATTCCTTGATAACTACGATACTGACACCACCTAATCATGGAACAGTAGCTGTGGTGAATAATGATAGTTTAAGTTACACGCCGACCATGACTTATTTTGGATTAGATACCATTATTTACCAAGTCTGCGATACCGCTAATTTATGTGCTACAGATAGTGTTTTTATCACGATTAACGATTATAATGAAGCGCCTGTAACGAATTCAGATCATTTACAAATACTTGAAAATACGATTAATAACTATATTGATGTATTAGCCAATGATACCGACCCTAATGGAGTGGGAGATACCTTAACGACAGTATTAGTTCAAGGGGCATCCAACGGTTTATCGGTTGTGGTCAATGGAGATAGTATTCGATATACGCCTACGGCTAATTTTGTAGGAGTAGATACCATTATCTATAATGCCTGTGACACCAGTACTTTATGTACAATGGATACGGTGTTTATTGAGGTAGAAATAGAACATTTCGCACCGATAGCAAATCCAGATGCTATTGCAATTAATAAAAATAGTCAAGATGTAATCATTGATGTACAAGCGAATGATTATGACCCAGATGGCCTAGGAGATACCTTGACAACCACTATTCTGAGTGGGGCAAAGAATGGTATGGCTGGAGTGGTCAATGGCGATAGTTTAATGTATACGCCTTCGATGGATTATTTTGGTTTAGATACCATTATTTATCAAGTCTGCGATACGGCAAATTTATGTGATTCGGACAGTATTTTTATTACAGTTATTGATGTCAATGAAGCACCTCAGGCGAATCCAGATTTTAGGACTGTTTTAGAAAATTCTACGGATAATACCATCAATGTGCAAGTAAATGATACGGATTCTAACGGGGCAGGTGATTCCTTGTTGACCAGTATTTTAGTGACAGCGATACATGGAACAGCTACAGTCGTCAACGGGGAGGACATTAATTATAGTCCAACATTGAATTATTTTGGCCTAGATACGATTATTTATCAGGTGTGTGATACGGCGAGTTTATGTGATAGTGATACCCTTTTCTTAACTATCGAAGAAATCAATAAAGCGCCAACCGCCAATCCAGATTTTGATACCATAGCCGTGAATTCTATGAATAATATTATTGCGGTACAAGCCAATGATACCGACCCTAATGGGGTAGGAGATTACTTGATAACGACTATTTTAGCAATGCCATTAAACGGTACTGCGACTGTGGTCAATAATGAGCATATTAATTATAATCCAATAATGGGATATGTTGGCTTAGATACTTTAGTTTATCAAGTTTGTGACACAGCGAATGTGTGTGCTACGGATACTGCTTTTATTACGATTTACAATGTTAATATGGCGCCAACCGCCAATGCGGATTATAGTACCGTACTGCAAAATTCTACCAATAATATTATTAATGTTCAAGCCAATGATAATGAGCCTAATGGTATAGGAGATTCTCTAATAACTTCTATTTTAGGAATGCCTTTGTCTGGTACAGCAGTAGTGATGAATAGTGATAGTATTAGTTATACCCCAATTTTAGACTATTTTGGTTTAGATACGATTATTTATCAAGTGTGTGATACAGCTAATGTATGTGACGCTGATACCGTTTTTATGACGATTATTGACATCAATGAAGCACCAACAGCAGTAGCAGATTTCTTAGTAATTAATAAAAATACAAGTGATAATATTATCGAGGTGCAGGCAAATGATAGTGACCCTGATGGTGCAGGTGATTCCTTGATAACTACGATACTGACACCACCTAATCATGGAACAGCAGCTGTGGTGAATAATGATAGTTTAAGTTATACACCGACCATGACTTATTTTGGTTTGGATACCATCATTTACCAAGTCTGCGATACCGCTAATTTATGTGCTACTGATAGCGTTTTCATCACGATTAACGATTATAATGAAGCGCCTGTAACTAATTCAGATCATTTACAAATATTTGAAAATACGATTAACAACTATATTGATGTATTGGCCAATGATACGGACCCAAATGGAACTGGTGATAACTTAACCACAATATTAGTTCAGGGGGCAGCGAATGGTTCATCGGTTGTGGTCAATGGAGATAGTATTCGATACACGCCTATGGCCAATTTTGCAGGTTTAGATACCATTATTTATAATGCTTGTGACACCAGTAATTTATGTACAATGGATACGGTGTTTATAGCAGTAGCAATAGAACATTTAGCACCGATAGCAAAGACAGATTTTATCACCATTAATAAAAATAGTCAAGATGTAATCATTGATGTGCAAGCGAATGATTATGACCCTGATGGTGTAGGAGATACGTTGACGACGACTATTTTGAGTGGGGCAAAAAATGGTATTGCTGGAGTGGTGAATGGAGATAGTTTAATTTATACGCCTTCGACGGATTATTTTGGTTTAGATACCATTATTTATCAAGTTTGTGATACAGCGAACCTGTGTGCTTCGGATACGGTGTTTATTACGATTGAAAATGTGCTATTATGTGCTGAGGATAATTTGGTTAAAAACGATTCAGGCGTAGTAGATGGAAGTTATGTCGCAGGAAATTCGGTTACTTCAGCGGGCATCATCAATAATGGTGCTAAAGTGAAATTTATAGCAGGGAATACAGTTACTTTATTACCTGGTTTCCATGCAAAAGCAGGAGCAGATTTTACAGCAAGGATAGAAGCATGTAATTCAGTTAACAGCCTGAATGAAGCATCAGTTGAGAGAGAAAGTCATGAGGAAGAAACATTTATTGGGTACCCTGAGCATACGATTAAACAAAATAGTTTATTAGTCAGACCCAACCCTTTTAGAGGGACGACTACCATAGATTATGAATTAGCTACCGATAGTCCTGTTTGGATTGGCTTGCATGATTTAACGGGTAAAACATTAAAAGTATACGTGAATCAAGGGGAGCAGATGGCAGGGAAACATCAATACCATCTAGATGCGGCATTATTACCAAGTGGTGCTTATTGGGTATCCATGCGAACGGCTAATAGTGTAGTGACTAAGAAAATTATCATTTTGCAATAGAAAAATTGGTAGAAAAGCCTTCAGGATTTCCCGTCAAAGACCTTTAGGTCTGCTAGTTCTAAGGAAACATTTTTGATTCCTATTATCCGTTGTCTTTATTTCATCCGTTGGTATTTTATCCAGCAGATGAAGTAAGGGCAACGGATTTTTAATTGGCGCCTCTATGCTACTAACTTCCTCTAATTTTTTACAACCCTTTTAATTCAAAAAAACAAATGCTAATAGACTTTATTCTAAAGAGGTTAGTGCTTCCAGAACTTGGAGTTCTGGAAGCACTTCTCATACGATTTATTTTAGCATAAACACTAATAGTCTTGAATTGATTAGCAAGTTTTACCCTATTTGAGCCAATCAAGGAAGTATAAACTCCTGAATCGAAAAGCAGGCAGGAGTGTTCTTTGAGGAGGTAGTGAAACCTAACTAAAATAACTTCCGATAATAAATAAGCACCAAAGCGGAAGTAAATAAAAAAGCACTAAAAAGATACATACCGTAAATGACATTATCACCTGTCGTAAAGAAAGGAAGCGAAAATAAAGACAAGAAAACGATTCTGAAAAGGATATTGGACAAAAAGAAAATACTGCCAGTTCGCCCATAAACTTGGTTGGGGATATGTTCTAGTAAATAAGTAATCCGCTGAATCCGTACACCTGCATTCGTAACACCTAAAAATAGCAACATGCCATAGTAGACGGATAAATTTTTAGAAACTGCCAAAGTCAAAAATACGAGCATACAAAGCAAAGTCATAAGCGTAATCGACTGAGGAATAGACATTTTACTAAACAATTTCCGAATCGCTAAGCCTGCGAAAATAGCCCCGATAGCATAGTACATATCTCCTGCGGCATAAACATCTCCATTTTCTAATAACCTATTTTTAACATAACTTGGAAATAAGTAAAAATGAGCAATAAGCATACAGACAAAAACAGAAAAAGAAGCCACGCCAAAAATAGAAATCCCTTTTTCCGATTTTAAATAATCCCAGCCAACTTTAAATTGCGTTAATAAATTACCACTTTCTTTTTTTCGAGTCACCAAGGACTCATATTTTATTAGCGCAATGATGCAAAAAGCAACCACATAGGTACTCCCATCCATTAAGAAAATTTCGTGAATTTTCCAAGGCGCTATATGCCAATTTGTTTGAAATAAAAAACCAAAAAAATTGATTTCTCCATTGACCGTACCCTCTAAAAGAATAGCCGCTAAAGCGCCCGCAGTAATGGTGGTAATTTGATGTTGAATTTCTAAATAAGAAGAAATTTTGCCATAATAAGCCTGAGGAACAATCTCTTGGGCAAAGGCATAAACGGCAGGAAAGTGCAAATTATAATTCAAAAAAGTAATCATAAATACCGCACCAACCCAGAAAGAGGATAAATTCCCCTGATAAAAGCCTAAGCCACTAATAGCAAATAAGGCTGCACCAGTGACGATACAAAGACCTAAAAAAATGGACTTTCGGTTGTATCGGTCTATTAAGGTACCACCATAAGGGCTCCAAAAAATGGAAATAAGCGTCGTCGCTAAAAAAATTAAGGCAAACAAGCCCATTTCTTCCTGTAAGGCAAAATACCAAGGTACAGCAATCATACTAATACCTTGTGCTATAGCAGAAATAGAATTGGCTAAAAAAAGTAATAGAATTGCCTTAAGATTTTTCATATTTGAAATTGAAGCGCAAAGATAGCAATGCGTAGATAGTCGACAAGGAAATGAAGGATTCATTTAAGAACAGTGTGGACAAAACGAAAAAGGTTGTTAAATAAATTTAGATTTACGTATTTTTCGGTCGTTTAATTTATACTAGCTTCCAAACTTTCTTATATTTGTAAACCAAAGTTTAGTTAAGGGTGTTCCTATGGAGTGATGATTTACGTATTTTAATGCCTTATTTCTAAACGAAATAGGCAAAATTACCGTAGACCTATTACAATTCCTCTGTAGAGGCATTTAGTTTACAGCTATTCTATTAGTTGATTCAACCAATTTATAAAATCAAAATCCTAAGAAGAACATGAAAAATGGATTACTTTCTTTGTTAGCCCTAGTCTTAATAGGACTTCAATTTGGCTGTAGTGACGGCGGTGCAGCTGCTTCTGCCCCAGAAGGCGGATTAGCCATTAGTGGAAAAATTACTGGTGCAGAAAATTTAAAAGTATATTTAGATTTAGAAAATTTTGTTGCGACCAGAGTAATTGCCAAAGGTGATATAGATGGGAGTGGTAATTATAGCATGGTTATTCCTAATGGGGTAAAGCCAGGTCGATACCGCTTACGGGTGGGGGCAAGACGATTAGGGCTTGTTTTTGATGGTTCAGAAACGAACGTCAATATTAGTGGAGCTTTAACTGATTTAGATAAATATAAATTGCCTGTAAAAGGCTCAAAAACTTCGCAAGAATTGGCGGATGCTATGAATGGTTTCTATACCAAAACCTTAAGCGGAGAACAATTGGCGGAGAAAGCGAAAGGTGCAAGTAGTCCTTTTGTAGGATTAGCCTTAGGAATGATGCATTTTAGAGGGGCTACCGAAGAAAATATCGCTTTGCACAAGTCTGTTTTTAACCAATTAAAAGAAGCCCAAATCAATAATAATGAATTAAGTGGTTACGGTGGATTTATTGGTCAAATTGAAAAGCAAATTTCTCTACAGCGCATTGCCGTAGGTAGAGTCGCACCAGATATTGACTTACCTAGCCCCAAAGGAGACAATTATGCCTTGTCTGATTTAAAAGGAAAAGTGGTCTTATTGGATTTCTGGGCAAGCTGGTGTGGACCTTGTAGAAGAGAAAACCCAAATGTGGTCAAAGTGTACAATAAATACAAGAGCAAAGGATTTGAAGTCTTTAGCGTTTCTTTAGATGGTTTAGACGATAGAACCAAAGCTAGATTTGGTACACCAGAGCAAATCGAACAACAAATGAAGCGGTCTAAGGAGCGATGGGAGCAAGCTATCCAAGCAGATGGCTTAGTTTGGTCAGGACACGTTAGTGATTTGAAAAAATGGAATTCTGCTCCAGCTCAAACTTATGGTGTTTCAGGCATTCCTAGAACATTTATGATTGACCGAGATGGTAAGATTGCCGCTATTGGTTTAAGGGGCGCAGAGGCTATTGAAACAGAATTACTGAAGTTGTTATAGCAAAAGTTAATAGCTATTAGGCATAGAGTCATTAATAGGTTATTAATACCTAAAAGGCAATTTCCAGTATTTGGAAATTGCCTTTTGTGTTTTTGGGCTACATCTTAGGAAATCGCCAATTTGAATTGGCTGATTCAAGCAAGTCAATAGAATTTATGCCCGTTCCAGTCTAGACGGGATTGGTGGTTATGAGGGATGAAATTGACCAAATTAGCTGACTATTTTTTCTTTTGTACGAATTCATCATTTATAGTTTATCATTAAGTTAGTTGGAGCCATAAAAAAAGTCGTCCGAAATGGACGACTCAAAACAACAAATTATAATCCCATGAACATAAAAGGTATATTAAATCCACGTCTGAAATAGACGTTTCTTAATGATCAGAATAAATAGTAGGAAGTTAAAGACTATTGGAAAAGATAAACGTTACATTTAAGCTAATTATTATATAAGCGCATTCACTCTTTTAATTAGTTTTCTTACTTTAGTCTTTCGAATAATACAATAATAAAACTTTATCTTAAAAGAAACAAGAAAGGATTTTAATTTTTAATTTTATTATAATAATTTACGATAAGGTATAAAGTGTTGGTAATTAGTGTTTTGTTGTTTTTGGCTAGTCAGATAAAACATAGATACCTAGCAAGCAATCAGGAGTTAGACCATTTATTATCTAAACTGTCAGGAGTCAGAAATAAAGCAGCTAAATTACTGATTTTTAGATTTTTATAATCAGTAAATCTGACCTCCGATTTCTAAAAACTATCAATTTTGTACCTGACGTTCTACTGGTGCATTCAATTAAAGCATTATAATAATCCGAGGGGCAACCAAATCAAGTTATCTAAATTCACTTTTTTAAAGTTTAAAAGGAAACAATTTTATTAACGTTATTTCTAATAACAATAGGACAAATCAAAATTACGCCTAATAACAACTAATACTAATGAATCTAAATCAGGTAACGGTACCTTCCAAAGATGTAGTTAAAGCAACTAGTTTTTACGAAAAACTAGGCTTAAAATTAATCGTGAAAGCTTTTCCGCATTATACTCGATTTGAATGCCCTGATGGAACAGCTACGTTTTCCATCCATTTAGTAGAAGCATTGCCAAAGGGAGGGGGCGTTTATGTTTATTTTGAATGTGATGATTTAGATAAACAAGTCCAGGAACTACAAGCTCAGGGAATTGTATTTACCCAATTACCGACTGACCAAACTTGGTTATGGAGAGAAGCTCGGCTAAAAGACCCTGACGGCAATCAAATTATTTTGTATTATGCTGGAAAAAACAGAAAAAATCCACCTTGGCGGATTTAATTATCCAAATTCAAATTATCCTTAATAACCTTAATAGACTGCCCATTTTCACGTTAATTTTTTATTAAAGTCCTTCAAGAAAAGCATATATGCCCTAATTTTTCCTTTACTTAGTAACTGTAAGGAAGTTGAGCAAAAGATTGGAGGGGAAATTGACCTATACAACACTAATGAAAGTACCTAAGCACAATTATTCGAGACATTTTATGAAGGACTCTTTTTCCATTATACTTGTTAAAAAAATATTTCAATAAAGGAATTATTCAAATATTTTTTTAATCGTCTAAGGAAAAAATACCCTCATTCAAAAATGACGAATAATCACGCTTAGATACTTAACGCCCATATTATTTCATAAAAAATAGATATTGAAATCATTCAAGACATGAAAAAGTATCGTTTAATTATCGGACTATTTTGCTTTGTTTTGGGAAGCCATCTATCACTGAATGCGCAACAGGTGGAATGGATGAGTTTTGAAACAGCTTTAGAAAAATCAAAAACAGCGCCTCGAAAGATATTTGTGGATGTTTACACCGAATTTTGCTCTTATTGCAGAAAGATGGACAAGGAAACTTTTTCCAACCAATATATCGCCAAATATTTAAACGAAAATTTTTACCCTGTAAAGTTAGATGCCCAACAACGAAACGATATTACCTTTAAAAATAAGGTTTATCATTATGTCAATCGAGGTGGACAAAATTCTTACCACCAATTAGCGGCAGAAATAATGAACGGTCGATTGAGTTACCCAACCATTGTTTTTTTAGATGAAAAAGCAGAGGTTATTCAATCTATTCCTGGGTATCGTGGCGCTTTAGAATTTGAATTATTCATCACTTATTTTGGCGAGAATCAACACAAAGCAATGCCTTGGTCTAGTTATAAAAGAAGACAACCAAAAGGTGGGGTACAAGCTGCTCCACAGATTAATGTAAGGAATTAAAGTATGAACTATAAATGATGAATGATGAATTCGTCAAATCGAAATTGTAGGCAATAAAAAACCGCAAAAGCTTATTTAGTGCTTTTGCGGTTTTTTTATTTTAGGTGCTCTTAAAAATGGCCTTAA
Source organism: uncultured Saprospiraceae bacterium (assembly GCA_937928615.1). GTDB lineage: Bacteria > Bacteroidota > Bacteroidia > Chitinophagales > Saprospiraceae > JAFMDF01. The sequence continues at coordinate 19,849 of CALFWI010000434.1, forward strand.
TATGCTAATTTAAGCAGTTTTATCTAATTTTAAAGCATCTTGATTCAAGTATTGACCTAAAGCAGTATGAAATTAATTAATAATTGAAGGCTTTTCAAGTGATTTAACTTCAATCAATAGCTCATCTTCTCCTCTCAAGGCATTCAATATTTTTGAAGCTCCTAAATCAACAGAAAAGAAATTAGCTTCAAAAGCTAATTCTATAATATAAAGATCATCTGTTATTTCCCAGCCGTCATTTTCTAAGGCTGCTCTAACTGAAGAATGTATAAAATTTCATCTTGACATAGGTTGCTCATTAGTTTTCATGAAAATAAGCAATTATTGTATCATTTTAATAGCGAGGGGTAAACTTGTCAAATAATAATTATTAAAATGCTTAAAGGGTTAATTATCATATTTTACTGAAATTGAAAAAAGGTACTTTTCAATTTTTACCCCTGAACATTAAAATGATACCAATTATTTGTAAAATAAAAACTAGCGAACCTCAAAATTTTCCAATAAAAAAAGGCAGAACAATAGTCCTGCCTTTTTTATACAATAGGTCAACAATGAATTATTTTACTTTAAAAACATAGGTAATTGTACCACATTGTTTATCTATTCCGCCTTTGGAAAACTTATAAGACCGAGCGTTTTTTCTAGCAATACGGACTAATTGACTGTCGGTAGTCGTAGAGCCTCTTTGGGTAAAATCTGCGGAGACCACTTTTCCAGTTGCATCTACACAAACCTTTACAACCACTTTTCCTGGTTTATTAAAGTCATCATTAATCTTAGGAGAATTTAAAATACCACGACCTCTCAAACCTCCACCGACACTACTACCAGCGCCAGCACTCACACCGTCTAATATATCAGAATTCGGGTCACCATTCGGGTCGCCTTGATTTCCTGCGGTACCTGTATTTCCTTTTCCTGGACCGTTTCCACCACCTAACCCGCCAATTAAGTCAGCTGCTTCTGCTCTAGCATCTGATTCCGCTTTTGCCTTAGCTGCTGCGGCTGCTTCCGCCTTTCTTCTCGCTTCATCTGCTTTTCGCTTAGCTTCTGCCTCAGCTGCGGCCTTTTTACGAGCATCATCCTGTGCTTTTTTACGTTTGGCTTCTTCTTCGGCTTTTTTCTTTCTATCAGCATCCCGTTGATCCTTCTTTTTCTTTTCTGCTTCTAATTTTCTTTCTTTTTCTTCTTCCTTTTTCTTTCGCTCTTCCTCTTTTTGCAAAGCAATTTCCTTAGAATTATCATCGGTGATAATTTCTTTAGGTGGCGTATCGTCTACGACTGGCTCAGGAATTGGTTCTGGTTCTGGCGGCGTTGGTTCAGGCTCAGGTTCTGGCGGTGGAGGAGGCGTTGGCTCAGGTTTAGTAGGCGGCGCAGGTTCTGCTTTAGCAGGTGGCGCATTCTCTTCTCCTTGTCCAACGTCAGGCATACCTAAGTTAACCAAAATACCTTCTTGTCCAGGAGGCGGCGTAGGAAAAGTTAGTAAAGGCAATAAAGCCAATATCAAAAAAAGGATATGTAAAAATAAACTGGTATAAAACCCTTTTCGTTTATTTTTTGCTTCTATTTCATCTATGATTATTTCTGCCATTTTATTGTTGATTGGTTGGTTAATTATTGATTATTGGTTGCTAATAACCTACAAATCAATGGATTTATACATCTATTAGATGTTAGAAATTCCCTCATTACATAAGGGGTAACCAATTTTTAGTTTTTTTTAACGTTTAAGTCAAAAACGGTATACCTAGATACTACTGGTTAAAACCTTAAATAACTGACAGTTTTATCGTTTTTATTCAATTGATTATCAAAGAGGTAAACCAACTGCATACTGCCAACTGTTTACTGCACTACGGCTATTTCTCGGCTGCTAAAATCGTATTTACATGATATTTTAAGGCCAAATCCATCACGGTCACCACATGTTCGACACCTGTTTTTTTATTCCATTCTAAAACGATATTCGCATTTTTGCCTTTTTTTCTAGACAAACTAGCCATTGCTTTATCCAAACCAGTTTTACTTACTTTTTTCCCATCTACATATAATCTACCTGTACTTCCTACACGGACTTTGGTGATTTTAGATCGAGATGGCGTGCTGACTTTAGAACTACTCGGCAACTTCAAATTAATCGCATTTGGATTAATCAAAGAAGAAGTCAACATAAAAAAGATTAATAACAAGAAGATAATATCCGTCAAAGACGACATATTAAATTCTGCACTTACCTTACTTTTTTTCTTTAAACCCATGATATTAGTCATTGAGTCAGTAGTCAGTAGTCATTGAGCATTAGCGTTTTCCACCAATGACCAATGACTAATCACTAATGACTAGTGTTTTACTCTTTATTCGGCTTAGTCGCCAAAATGGCTTTCATTTTTAATTTATTGGCAATGGACATCATCTCGACCACTCGGTCAAATGGCACACCAACTTCCGCCACAATAGTTAAGGTCGCGCCTGATTCATTGTCCATACTTTGTTTCGTACGACTAACGGCTCCTTGCAAAGCCCCTTTGGGGGTTGGTTTTCCATTGACCGTATATTTACCATTCGTTTCTAAGGTCACTACGATATTAGTAGGCGCCATGGTCTTAGAATCAGAAATAGGCAAATCAAATTGGTCAAATTTTACCAAAGAGGAAGTCAACATAAAAAATATCAGTAACAAGAAGATAATATCCGTCAAAGACGACATACTAAATTCTGCACTCACTTTAGATCTCTTTTTTAAACCCATGATTTTAGTCATTGGGTCATTGGCCATTGGTTATTAAGTCACGGGATGCTCCACTAATGACTTAATGACAAATGACGAATGACTATTATTAAGCAGATGGCTCTTGCAATAAATCCATGAATTCTACCGTCGTTCTTTCCATTTGGAAGACAACTTTTTCTACATTGGCTACTAAAATATTATAGCCGACAAATGCGACAATACCAATTAATAGACCCGCAGCCGTCGTAATTAAAGCTTGGTAGATACCACCCGCTAATACATCAGGCGTAACGTTTTGTTGTGTTGCCATTTCTCGGAAGGCTAGAATCATCCCTGTTACGGTACCGAAGAAACCAATCATGGGCGCTGCACCTGCGATGGTTGCTAAAGTAGATAAGTTCTTTTCTAAACGGAAAACTTCTAAGTTACCGACATTTTCAATAGCGGTATCAATATCTCTTAGTGGTTTTCCAATACGCATTAAGCCTTTTTCAATCATTCGTGCTACTGCCGAATCCGTTGTTTGGCATAATGCTTTGGCCCCATGAATATTCCCTGCTTGTACATTTGCACGGATATTATTCATAAAACTTTGGTCAATTCTACCTGCTTTTTTAATCGTCCAATAACGCTCTAAAAAGATATAGACAGCGATAAAAGACAGAAAGGTCAAAAAACCGACTATCAAAATACTCAAGAATCCTCCTTGGAAAATTAAATCCAAGAAACTTTGCGTGCCGACTTCTCCTTCCATATCAACTGTCTGCAAAAATAGAGGCTGAAACATGTTATAATTTTTTAGTTGGGTTAGTGAATAAAATTAGTTGACGGTACACAGCTTGCTCCGATTTTATCGGAGCGGAACGGTACACGGTTTGTCATAAGTATCATGTCTTACGACTATATATTCACTATTGTTTGTAAAATGGATGAACAATAAAACTACTCGTTCCCTAACGAATCCTGTAGTCGATTTAATTTTAAGTTTTTTCTGACCAAAGGGCGCACAAAAACTTAAAATTGAAAGGACGCTTTTACGAGATTTGTCTAGAGAACCAAACTACTATGAGTTTTTAAACGTTAGAAAAAACGACAAATTATATAGGAAGGAAATAAAGGTTAGAAATTTAATATAATTTTAATGGCTTTATTGTTGAATTGTTAAAGCATTTATTAATAGGCGGTTAGCCGAATAAATAATCCGTAAACAATTTTAGCCATTCAATAATTTTCCTCTTGATAATTGTAGTTTTCTCCTAAAAGCTGATAAAGATAAACAGTTTTTAAAATTATTGAAATAAACTGGCATAAAATTCTATTTCTTTAGTAGAAAAAGTAGACTTTTGCGAATATTCGCTACTGTAGTGCCAAGCTTCTGCTTGGTATATTCCAGTTTTTTTTTAAAAGCCAAGCAGTAGCTTGGCACTACAGAAAATAAAAGCCATGGCAAAAAGAGAAGTTTATATCGTTTCCGCAGTTCGTACTCCACTAGGTAGTTTTGGAGGAATGTTTGCTAATATTCCTGCAACCACGCTAGGGGCAGCAGCCATCAAAGGCGCTTTAGAAAAAGCCAAGGTAGACCCTAAAAAAGTCAAAGAGGTTTTTATGGGCAATGTTTGTTCTGCTAATTTAGGCCAAGCACCTGCTCGACAAGCTGCTTTAGCCGCAGGTATTCCGAATACGGTGCCTTGTACGACGGTCAATAAAGTTTGCTCTTCGGGGGCAAAGTCCATTATGTTTGCTGCTCAAAGTATCTTACTGGGGCAAGCAGATATTTTAGTAACGGGT